>CAILTC010000595.1 GCA_903837025.1 uncultured Bacteroidota bacterium
TGGCATGAACTTGCGAAAGTGTAACGTGACTTTCGTCAACGACCATCAAGAAATCCTTTGGGAAATAATCTAATAAACAAAAGGGTCTTGTACCCGCTAGTCTGCCGTCAAGATAACGTGAATAGTTTTCGATTCCGGAACAATAGCCGAGTTCGCGAATCATTTCTAAGTCGAAATTGGTGCGTTCTTCTAATCGTTTGGCTTCTAAATGTTTTCCGGTTTCCTTGAAATAATCGACTTGTTTCACCAAATCTTGTTGAATTTCCCAAATTGCATTTTGCAATACATCAGGCGAAGTCACAAACATATTCGCTGGGTAAATCGTGAGTTGCTCGTGTCTTTCAATAACTTTCGAAGTCTTGACATCAAAAGCTTCGATTTCTTCGATTTCATCCCCAAAAAAGTGAATTCGATACGCATCATCGGCATAACTTGGATACACTTCGAGGGTATCGCCTTTTATTCTAAAATTGCCAGGATTAAAATCGGCTTCGGTTCTCGAATATAAACTTTGAACCAAACTGTGCAATAATTTGGTACGGGAAATAACTTGATTTTTTTCAATGGCAATTACGTTTTTCTGAAATTCTACAGGATTTCCAATACCGTAAATACAGGAAACCGACGCAACAACAATAATATCTCTTCGTCCCGAAAGTAGGGAAGAAGTAGTGCTCAAACGCATTTTTTCAAGTTCCTCATTGATGGATAAATCCTTCTCGATGAAAACGCCAGAAACGGGCATAAAAGCTTCGGGCTGATAATAATCGTAATAGGAAACAAAATATTCAACAGCATTATTCGGGAAAAATTGCTTGAATTCCGAATACAATTGCGCCGCCAAAGTTTTATTATGTGCCAAAATCAAGGTTGGTTTTTGCACTTCCTGAATTACATTAGCAACCGTAAAAGTCTTTCCGGAGCCGGTAACACCTAGTAAAGTTTGATAGCGTTCACCAGCCTCAATGCCTCGAGATAATTTTTCTATGGCTTGTGGTTGGTCGCCTTTTGGCAGATAATCAGATACAACTTGGAATTTCATTTATTGCTTTTCAGAAATGCAAAGTTACAAAGGAATTCAATAAAAATAAGTCTAGAAAAACTTAAAACTTTCGCTCCTCAAAGTCGGAGACTTTGTGAAGTTCGTTTCTTTTCCTTTGATTTATTGTTCTATTAATCCTTATTTATTTTGTAACTCAAAACAATTTTGCCACCGGGATAAAGCTTAGATTCTATGGGTGAAAATTGCTGCGTTCTGTTTAAGGATTTAAAAATTGACATGCCGTCGCCTATAGCTACTGGATTTATAATAAGATGATATTCATCAATGAGTCCTTCTTCTATTAGTGACGAAACAAAAGTGGCACCGCCATAAACAAGTATGTCTTTACCGTTTTGATGTTTTAATTTAGCAATTTCATCAGCAAGATTTTCTTTTGCCAAAGTGGTGTTGTTCCAAGTTGATTTGTTCAGTGTTTTGGAGAAAACAACTTTTGGAGTAGCAACCATTTTCTTTGCAAATAAATTTTCAGGATTGTTACTGACGGTATTTTCCCAATGACTCACAAAGCCGTCAGCCATTTTTCTACCAAGCAAAATGGTGTCCGAAGAATCAATAAGGGAATTGATAAACTGCATAAATTCTTCATCTGGGTTCCAAGTCATCCAGTCAGAATCTCCATTTGGTCGGGCAACAAATCCGTCTATGGTCGTTTGTATTTGCAATTTTACTTTTCTCATGGCGGTTTGTTTTTATTTTTTAGTTTCTAAATCTAAATCGGTCTCAATGCAATCGAGCATCAAAAATCTTAATAATAATTACGTTATTGGGTTTCAGTTTATTTTTCGAGTACGTTTTTCAAATTTGATAAACTGATTTCCATTTGTTTCGCAAACATTTTTTCAAACATTGGGATCATTATATTCTTAGGATATTTCATTATACCTTCATGGCTCAAATTCACTTGGGTTTGATTTTCGGAAAAAGATTCAGTTTCTATGATTAAAGAAGCTTTGAATTTCATTGGTTTTTCAAAACGAATTTCTGTTTCAATTCTTTCACCTTCAATAATGTTCATAATTTCCTTTTCTCCTTCGCCTACATTTTTATTTCCTTTCCATGCAATACTAAATCCAACTGTTCCATCTGTTCCTTTGAATTCTTCTTTTTTGTTGGGATCTCCCTTTGCATTTTTGTTCCACTCGTCTTGGTTTTTGATATGTTTTAGATAGTCAAATACTTTTTGTCGAGGCGCATTGATGATAATTTCTTGCTTAACATGATGTTGCCTCTTCGTGAAAAGCCCAGTAATTAACAGTAAACCAATGATGCCTACTAATACAAGTAAAATTGTTATTATGATATTCATTTTTAATTGTTTTTATTCCTTTTAAATTATTTTAAGAGTTGTAATCGCTACAATTTGTTTCTAAAGTTAAGTAAATACTCAATATAATCGAACACGAGAAAACGAAAACATGCGAGCGCTAATGAGGAGTTTATTAGCAGTTAGAAACCGTTTATCTATCGGTACTCATAAATGCAAATTCTATGATCATTTCTTTTGTGTTTCACAAAAATTAATTTTTCTTTAGCGTAAACTTTTTCTATTTCTAAAGTGTCGCCACAATCAATTATTTTCTCATGTGATGGCGAAAACTTTATTGAAAAATTGATCCCTATTGTCTTGTAATTAATTTTAATTTTCTCTAGCCCAAAGTCAGAATACTTAAATGAATGATATATAGATTGATTTAATTTCCACAAGGTTCCATCGGCATACAACTTAAAATTAGTTTCAAACTTATAATAATTTCTATCTAATTTAAATGATGATTTTTCATCATCTCCATCGTTTTGATACTCTTTTATAGTGTTTAAATCTTTAATTATTTTGGAACTTATAGTATTATCAAATACAATATGCTTTTCAATTATCTTTGATTTAAAAGGGATTTTAACTTTTTTTTCACAGCTAAAAAAAAGAAATATCAAACTAAATAATAATGTTGTTTTCATTCGGTTTTCCATTAAATGGCTTAGAACTTGTATAGATGTGTGGCAAAATCACACAAATCCACCCTTATTTGGATATAAATATATAAAAAAATAGTTATAAATTATAAAAAAACAGTCTTTTCAAGTTCAAATTTCCAAGCTTTTTGTTGTGCTTCGGATTGAAAAGTCCAAGCCAAGATGCGGCTTGTTTTTTGGCCTTGAGCCATATCAATGGTTTTTATTTCGGCAACATTTACTTTGTTTAGTGTTTTGTAAAAACTGGCCAAATTTTCTTTTTTGGATACCAAAGTGGTAAACCAAAGACATTGCATTGGGTATTTGGCACTTTCGAAAATCATTTCGGTAACGAACCCAAATTCGCCACCTTCACACCATAATTCAGCATTTTGACCACCAAAATTTAAGACTGGGTTTTTGGTTCTGGTATTTTCTAGGTTATTGACTTTGCGAATCGATGCTTTTGTAGCTTCTTCCTTTGAGTTATGAAACGGAGGATTGCACATCGTAAGCGAAAATCTATCTTCGGGCGTAATTATATTTTTGAAAATAAAACGGGATTCGGTTTGTAATTGCAAACTGATGAAATCCATTAGTTTAGAATTGTCTTCAATGATTTTTTTGCAGTTTTGAATTGCTTTTTCATCAATTTCAGTTCCTACGAACGACCAACCATAAACGGAGTTTCCTAATATTGGATAAATGCAATTGGCTCCAATACCAGTGTCTAAAACTTGTACGTTTTCGCCTTCGGGAATGATTCCGTTATTGGACAAAGCCAATAAATCAGCGATGTAGTGAATATAATCTACGCGACCAGGAATGGGCGGACAAAGATAATTTTCTGGAATGTCCCAATTTTGAATGTCGTAATTAGCCATTAATAATGATTTATTAAGTGCTTTTACAGCTTGCGGATTACTGAAATCTATAGTTTGCTTTAACTGTTCGCTGACGCTCGAGTCGATTACATGTTCGTTTACCGAAACGAAGGGTTTCAGTTCAGGATTAATTGCAATTAATTCGTCGAAATTATAACCCAATCGGTGTTGATTTCTTGGGTGTAAATTGGTTTTTTCGGTAATTGGTTTTGGTTTCATTTTTTCCATTTCGCTGCAAAGATAGTTGTAAAAAATGGAACATAGATGAAATTGATTTTTGAATGATGATTAAGGATTTTAGATTTCAGATTTGGTATCGATAAAACGTAGATTGCTGATTTATTTGGATTTAAAAATCTGCAATTATTTAATCCCAACA
>CAILTC010000596.1 GCA_903837025.1 uncultured Bacteroidota bacterium
CTAATAAATCCAACATACAGCTTCATTCCGTTGCTCTACATTCAGCAGTATTATTGTCTTTCGCCCTTTGTTCTTTCAGCGGTTGCTCATATGACCAGCAGTTGGGGTCTTAGCTCCGTTAGCACTTTGCTCTAAATTAAGGAACGCTAACGCTGTTTTTATTATTTCCCCAACAAACGCTCTAAGTATTTCACATCACTTCGCAAAAGCTACGTTCTGTTCTCATCCTTAGGCTGCTGTTCATAGCCGCAACACCGCATCTTGCTCCTCAAAAAAATATTGCATAAAAATTCCATATTTTTTTTGCGGTGCTGCTGGGTGTTTGGTTTAACAACAACGTTTTCAATAACAGAAAAAAGTGTAGCAAATTTAGAGAAACCATCGCACTCTCGGTCAGTCATGCCTCCTTCCGCTCTCGTTTGCTGAGTTTCTCAATTTGTAGGGCTTTCTTTTTTATCTTTTTTTGTTTTGGAAAATATTAGTTAGGTAGAATCTACTTTGCAACATTGCAATCTTCGAGACATAAAAAGTAATTAAGTTTTAGAAAATTGTGGGGATAATGTGGGGAAATATAGTAAATAAAAAACCCTAACTTACTGATTAACAGTTGTTAGGGCTTTAATATGGCGGAGAAAGAGGGATTCGAACCCCCGGACCTGTTACAGTCAACAGTTTTCAAGACTGCCGCATTCGACCGCTCTGCCATTTCTCCAATAAGACACATATCATTTCCTCAATGCGGTTGCAAATATAACACCTTTTTTCGTTTTACAAAAACTATTTTCACAAAAAAATGAAGCTATTTTATCGACTTTTTTTTAATCGTTTCATTTCCTTGTGTTTAATGCTGAAATTAAATTTCGGAAACAGTAAAAAAAGTTCTAATACGTTACGTATTCTTCTATTTCAAGGCCATAGCCTATCATTCCAACACGCTTTGTTTGTTCCGAATTAGTCAGTAATTTAATTTTTGAAATGTCGATGTCGTGCAAAATTTGTGCTCCGATTCCAAAATCTTTATTATCCATTTTGATTTGGGGTGCTTTGAAAACACCTTTGGTCTGTAATTCTTTTAATTCGAGGATACGATTTAATAAATCTAAAGATTGCGATTCTTGATTGATGAAAAGCACGGCTCCTTTTCCTTCAGTATTTATTAATTCAAAAAGGTCACATAATTTTTTATTGGCATCATTAGTGAGAGTGCCTAATATGTCATTATTGATTAAAGTAGCATTGATTCGTGTTAAAACTGCTTCGCCAATATTCCATGTTCCTTTCGTTAGGGCTATGTGAATGTGGTTATTTGTAGTTTGTAAGTACGCTCTTAATCTAAAGTTTCCAAATCGGGTTTCTATGTCAAAATCTTCTTTTTTTATAATCAGACTATCATGTTGCATTCTGTAAGCAACGAGGTCTTCAATAGAAACTAATTTTAAATTGAATTTCTTTGCAACTTTTACTAATTGTGGTAATCGCGCCATGGTTCCATCTTCATTCATAATTTCGACAATCACTCCCGCTGATTTAAAGCCAGCTAATCTTGCAAAATCGATTGCAGCTTCGGTATGACCGGTACGTCTTAAAACACCACCTTGCTTAGCAATTAATGGGAATATATGACCAGGGCGTGCTAAATCATGTGGTTTTGTATCTTGGTTTACCAAAGCTAAAACCGTAGCTGCTCTATCTGCTGCCGAAATACCTGTTGTTACCCCATTACCTCTTAAATCGACTGAGACAGTAAAAGCAGTTTCCATTGGATCCGTGTTATTGGTAACCATTGTATTTAATCCTAATTCTTTACAACGGTTTTCTGTCAACGGGGCACATATTAATCCACGACCATGAGTGGCCATAAAATTGATCATTTCTGGCGTCACTTTTTCGGCTGCTGCAAGAAAATCACCTTCATTTTCCCTCCCTTCATCATCAACAACGATGATTATTTTACCTTGTCGAATGTCTTCAATGGCTTCTTCGATAGTGTTGAGATGTATTTTGCTTGTAGCCATGTTTTATTTATTTTGAGATGGAAATATTTTTTCGAATATTTTTTGAAATACTTTTTGAATAGGTGCTAGAATGACATCCATGTTTATTAAGCCTATATCATTCGTGGCTCTGTAAGTCAGTAAAATAGCCAATGGTGATAATACTAGTGAAGACATCCACGAGCCTAGAACGGGTGACATTCCGTCTTCTTGCGAAATCCGTTTACCAAAGGTATTTATAAAGTGAAAGGATATGAATATTAAAATAGCAAAAACGATTGGCAATCCTAAACCACCTTTTCTGATGATAGCTCCTAATGGTGCTCCTATGAAAAACATTAGAAAACAAGCATAAGCAATTACAAACTTGTCATAAAAGGACAAGATATGGTTATTAATGATTTTTTGTTTAGTTTCTAATTCGGTATTCGATGAATTAATCGAAAAAATAACGCCATCAATAGAGCTATTTGCCACTTTTAATATATCTAGTTTTTCTTGTTTTTTAAATAAAGATAGTATGTCCTCTGGTAGATGTTTGTTTTTTGGAAGAATTATTGTTTTATTAGTCTTAGGAATTACTAATCGCTGATTGATATTTTCTGAAAATGAGACGATATCGGTATTCATTTTTTTATGTAAAGAATCTAAAGTGTAACTTAATTCGCTTACATTTAACATGTTGTTAGTGTTTGTAATACTTGCGTCATTTACATCTACCGGATTCAATTTTGATAAATCAATGTTGATTACGTATTTTTTGAAGGAACTTTTGGCAAAAGGTAACTTATTCCTGTCTTCGTATTTTTTTGGAGTTATATCTTCATAATAATAGCCATCATTCAAAACTAATTGCAATGTACTTGATTTTTCGCTACTTATTAATTCACCATTTTTTGCTTTTATAACTGTTTTGCCTCCTTCGCCAGCAACTGATTTTTTATGAATAGTTATGCCGGTTAATGTATTTCCGTTTTTGCCGGATTTTTTATTGACCTTAATATTATAAGCACCTACATCACTAAACTGCCCTTCGGCTATTGCCAAAGCAGGTTTTACTTGGGCAATATTGGTTCTGAAATTGATGAATTTATATTCCGCATACGGAATGACATTATTGGCAAAAAAGAAAGAAATAACACTTAATAAAGTGATGAATATTACTAAGCTTTTCATGGCTCGTTGAAGCGAAATTCCAGCTGATTTCATTGCTGCAAATTCATAGTTTTCGGCTAAGTTACCAAAAGTCATTATTGAAGAAAGCAGAACCGATAATGGTAATACTAAAGGAATTATACGCGGCATCGCAAACAATAAAAATTTGATAATCATCAGAAAATCTAAATCTTTACCTGCTAATTCCGCTATAAATAGCCAAACTGTTTGAAGTATAAATATAAAGAACAAGATTACAAATACCATGGTAAATGTATTCAGGAATGTTTTTAGTAAATATTTGTCGAGAATTTTCACCTAGGGATTAATCTAATTTATTGATGGAGTATTTTGGATATTTACTTTCAGCAAAAGTAAATTGATTTTTTGACAAAGGTTGATTGGTTTTAAAAGAATTAACTGTTAAAGTAGTTTTTGTTCCTTTTTTGCCCACTTCTATCAAATTATAGATGTGTTTTGTTTGCGTATCAATTCCTAGTAAAATCTCTTTTCTCTGATCTTTTGCATTGGTTGGTGTCAATTTTATATATTGAATTTTTCGACCTTTGACGTCTTGTAAGATATCCATTTTACAAATATAACCTGAATTAAAAAAAGTTAGCATTTTTGAAGGAGTAATTACCTTATCATCTTTTTCGTTAACTGTAGAAATAGTAACTTCCTCATCTTCAGGATTAATGGTATAACTTTTTTTTCCGTCAAAAATCTTGGTAATTCCCATGAAGTTCAAAACAAATTGATTCCCTTTCATGGTTACATTTCCTTTACTGTCTTGATTGATATTTTCTTTGGCATTATTCAAAGAATATTTAAAATCAATGACAATATTATCATAGCTTTTTACCTTTGCTGTTACTTGGTCTAAAAGGTCTTTTGCTTTTTTATCTTGGGCTTGAATTGAAAAACCGAATAGGAGTAAGGCGGTAATCTGGAAAAACTTTTTCATAATTTTAATTTGATTGTTCATTGTTGAAAAATTGATCAAGAGAACTCATATCTAAAATGTTTACACTTCGGGCTTTACTGCCTTCAAAAGGGCCAACAATTCCAGCAGCTTCGAGTTGATCTATCAATCTTCCGGCTCTGTTATAGCCCAATTTTAATTTTCTTTGTAGCAAAGAAGCCGAACCTTGTTGTGCGTTTACAATAACTTCGGCAGCTTCTCTAAATAAAGTATCTCTTTCGGAAATATTCATATCAAGATTAATGCCACTTTCTTCTCCAACAAATTCTGGAAGTAAATAAGCGGTAGCATACGCTTTTTGTCCGCCAATAAATTCAGTGATTTTTTCTACTTCCGGTGTGTCTATAAAAGCGCACTGTACTCGTACTACATCATTTCCGTTGGTATAAAGCATATCTCCTCGACCTATTAATTGATCGGCTCCTTGACTATCAAGAATAGTTCGTGAATCTATTTTTGAGGTTACTCTAAAAGCAATTCTAGCAGGAAAATTGGCTTTAATTAAACCTGTAATTACATTTACAGATGGTCTTTGTGTGGCAATAATCAAATGAATACCAATGGCTCTGGCTAACTGTGCCAATCTCGCAATGGGAACTTCTACCTCTTTTCCGGCGGTCATAATCAAATCGGCAAATTCATCAACAACTAATACAATATAAGGTAGAAAACGGTGCCCATTTTCAGGATTCAATTTTCTAGATTTGAATTTGTCATTGTATTCTTTGATATTCCGAACCATCGCATCTTTCAACAACGAATACCGATTATCCATTTCTACACAAAGCGAATTCAAAGTATTGACAACTTTTGCATTATCGGTGATAATTGCATCTTCAGAATCAGGTAATTTGGCTAAATAATGTCTTTCTATTTTATTAAAAAGCGTTAATTCTACTTTTTTAGGATCGACTAAAACAAACTTAATTTCTGCAGGATGTTTTTTGTAAAGTAAAGAAGTGATAACGGCATTTAAGCCTACAGATTTTCCTTGTCCTGTGGCTCCAGCCATTAATAAATGGGGCATTTTGGCTAAGTCAACCACAAAAGTTTCATTCGAAATTGTTTTTCCCAATGCAATTGGTAATTCCATTTCAGCTTCCTGAAACTTGGCCGAACCAATGACGCTTTTCATAGAAACCATAGTCGGATTCTTATTAGGAACCTCAATTCCTATTGTTCCTTTTCCTGGAATAGGAGCAATAATACGAATTCCCAATGCCGAAAGTGACAAAGCGATATCATCTTCTAAGCTCTTAATTTTTGAAATTCGAATCCCTGCTTCTGGTACGATTTCATAAAGCGTAACCGATGGTCCAACTGTAGCTTTTATTTGTGCAATTTCTATTTTGTAATTGCGAAGCGTTTCTACAATTCTATTTTTGTTTTCTTCTAATTCTTCTTGATTGATGGTAATTCCGCCAGTCGAATATTCTTTTAATAAATCAATTGTTGGGTATTTGTAATGGGATAAATCCAAAGTTGGATCAAATAAACCAAAATCGGCAACTAATTTCGAAGCTAAGTTTTCTTCGATAATATCTTCTTCGGGTGCTTTCTCGATTACGAAAATTTCATCGTGAGTTGGAATGTATTCCGGTGAAGCTACAGGGGTAACTTCCATCGGAATTGGTTTCATACTTATTTCCGAAGAATTACTTATGGTAGGTTTTAAAGCTTCTTTATTAATCTCAAATTGCGAAGTAGTTGTTTTTAAATGGATTCCTTCTAATTCTTCTTCAATGGCATATTCTTCTAAATTATAAGCGCTTGAGTCGAAAATAGGAGGTGTATTTGATGTTAAATCCGTTTTGATTTCCTTTTGTGTGCTTTCAAAAAACGCATGTATTGTTTCGGGAGAAAGTTTGAGCTTAAAAATCAAATAAATAATTAAACCAAAAAGCAATACTAATAAAGTCCCTGTTTTGCCAATATAATCTTGCGAAAATAAATTCAATTCATAACCAATCGTCCCACCTAATTCAGGTAGGGAAGTGGCAAAAAAGCCAAATAAAACCGAAACGATTATCATTGCAAATAAGTCCCAAAACCATGTGTTTTTAAGCTTTTGCAAGGGTAAATTAAGGGTTAAATACAATCCTGTCAGAAAAAATAATCGAACAAATAAGAAGGATGCAATCCCAAAACCTTTATAAACAAATATGTTGGCTAGAAAAGCTCCAAATTTTCCCAACCAATTTTGTACTGTTTCACTCCTGTTAGTCAATTGGTTTACGGCGCTTTGATCTTCTTGTCCGTAGATGTAAAAAGAAATGAAGGCAAGCAATAAAGCAACGGAAAATAAAACCAAAATCGATCCATAAACAATTTTATATTGTTTGGAGATTTCCCAAGGTTTTTTGGTTTCTGATTTTTTATCTGCAGTATCTTTTTTTATTGTTTTTGCCATTCTTGGTTGTGCTATTTCCTATAAAAATCTGGGTAAATAAATAATTAATCCAATTGCTATTGCAGTAAGAGCAGCAAAAAATACGGCTCCAGCAGCAATGTCTTTGATGAATCCGATACGTTCATGATAATTAGGATGGATAAAATCGGCCATTTTTTCAACAGCTGTGTTTAATCCTTCTATGCTCATAACAAATCCGATGGCTAAGGTTTGAAAAAGCCATTCAGTTCTTGTAATGTTAAAATGAAAACCAGCGATTGTCATCAAAATACCAATCGAAAATTGCACCATCACACTGTGCTCGGTTGTAATTAATTTTATGGCGCCTTTTACGGCAAAGGAAATGCTTTTTAATCTTCCACTAAAGAAAGTATTGTCTTTCTGAAATTCCATTCGTTGCTATTAAAGTACCGCTAATGCAGCTTCGTAATTAGGTTCGTTTGCAATTTCAGCAACTTGTTCGGTGTAAAGAACGGTTCCGTTTTCGTCAAGAACGATGATTGATCTTGAATGTAATCCGGCTAAAACTCCGTCAACGATTTCTAAACCGTTTGTTTTACCAAAATTTCCGTCTTTAAAATCAGATAAATTGATAACATTTTCGATTCCTTCAGCACCACAAAAACGTTTTTGTGCAAATGGTAAATCTCTAGAAATACACAAAACTTTAGTGTTTTCTAATTGACTTGCATTTTCGTTGAATTTTCTAACTGAAGTTGCGCAAGTCCCAGTATCAATGCTTGGAAATATATTTAGAACTAGTTTTGTTCCTGCGAAATCGCTTAAAGAAGCAATCGAAAGATCATTTTTTACTAATTTGAAATCAGCTAGTTTTGTGCCGATTTTTGGTAATTCACCTGATGTGTGAATTGGATTTCCACCTAATGTTATTGAAGCCATGATTTTTGTTTTAAATGTGGCTCAAAAGTATGAAAATTTATTTAGTAAATTTTTTCAAAAAACACTTTTTTGCTCAATAGCTATATTATGAATTTTAAAAAAGTGGGATTCTAAAAAAGTGATATAAAAAACCCGTCTCTTTTTTGGAGACGGGTTTGGTGTTATTAAGCTACAAAAAGTTTTTTGTAGCTATCCCAATTTCTGTATATTAAGAATAAATTTCCTAGAAGCAATGCCACAGCAATTGGTGTTCCTTGAGGCATCAAAAACACATTTATTAGTAAAATGTTTAATGTGATTGGTACTAAAATAATTGCAGAAATTTTAATAAATTTTCCTGTTACAAAAGATAATCCACAAATTAGTTCTACAACTTTGGCCAAAGGCATCAAATATTTTGTAGCTGTAAATCCATCCATGACAGTTTTCATATCACCTACTAGAGCCGGTTGTTCTCCAAATTTAAAAAAATAAGAAAGAGACGCAAATAAGAGTAAAATCCCAATTAAGATTCGGATTACAAGGGTTGCAATTTTCATAAAATAAATAGTTATATTGGTTAATAATCAAACCAAATATAAAAAAAAATTAAATCAAATTAATTTTAATTTGGAGTTTAGAAAACCATAATTTTGCTTTTTGCTATTGTTTTAAAATTATTTGAGAGAAAATAAACTTTTGTAATTGTTCCAATGTTTGTAAATTAGAAAGAAGTTTCCTAAAAACAAGAATACTGCAATTGGCAAAGCGCGCGGAGTTAAGTAATAATCAAGAAAAAGAATATTTAAAATGATTGGTAAAATCAGAATGCTGGTTAAGGTTACATAACGGTCAAGAATAAAAGAAAGACCACAAAGCAATTCAACAAACCGAGCTATCGGCATTAAATATACAGCCGAAACCAATCCGACATCAAATGCCTTAAAATTACCAGTAGTAACTGGTTCAGGCGTTAGTTTTAAAAAATAACCAATTGATACAAAAAGAAGTAAAAGCCCAATTAAGGTTCGGATAATAATAGTTGTATTTTTCATGATTTATAGAATTAAGGGTTAATTATACTATAAATGTATAAAATTTTAACTTAATTTTATTATAATTTTAAATTTTTTAAACATC
>CAILTC010000597.1 GCA_903837025.1 uncultured Bacteroidota bacterium
AAAACTACAAATCGGTTGATTGTTTTAGGAATTTCGATCATTGCATAACGAATTTCCGAATTTTGCTTCATCACCAATTTTATAGCTAAATAGCCCACAGAGTCTTTCAATACTGGAAATTCGGCAAGGTCATTTAATATAACTGTAACTAATTCTGGACTCAATTTTTGAATAAAGAAATCCTTTAAGAAAACTTCTTGCTCGTTTGAAATATTATTTTCATGAACAATGAATATATTTTCGGCTTCAAGTTTTGTTTCGATCGTATTTAATATTCGCAAACTTTCGGATTGTTGCTGAATAACAATTTCAGTGATGTCTTTTAATAATTGTTGAGCCGAAATCCCACCAAGTACTTTTTCGCCAGATATGCCCGACATACTTAATCGTCGTATTGCAGCAAATCGAACTCTAAAAAACTCATCTAAATTATTGGAGAAAATACCTAAAAATCGCAATCTATCTAATAATGGTACCGCATCATCTGCAGCTTCTTGAAGCACACGAGCATTAAAGGTTAACCAACTTTTTTCTCTATCAATATATTTGTATTTCTGCACTATTTTTTTATTTTTTTTTAGGAAATATTATTTTTTTAATCTTGCCATCACTTATTTTTTCCCAACTATCCGTATCAAATTCTAGTGATATAAATCCAGAAGTTGGGACATTGTCTATAAATATATCTCCAAATTTATTAACAAAATTTGTAATTGCACTATTATGACCAAAAAGAATAACACTTTCGTAATCATTATTGCATAATTTGATGACTTTTTCCAACTGACTCACATCAAAAGTGTAAAGTTTCTCTTTAAAAACGATACTATCGATAGGATATGAAATATTTTGTGCAAAAATTAAAGCTGTTTCTGAAGCTCTTTTTGCAATGCTGCTCCATATTATAAATGTCGAGGGAAGGAATGGAATACAATCTAAGGCAACTTTATGTGCATCACTAATTCCCTTTCTATCTAAAGATCTATCAATATCTTTCAAAGGTGTTTCCCAGTTAGATTTTCCATGTCTAATTAAAATGATATTTTTCATAAATCAAAATATTTATTAATAACTCGTATGTGTTTGCAATGATTTTTGGGGATTACAAATTACAAAATATTATTGTCATAAAATTATATTGTCATAAAATTTAGTTACTTTTGTAAGAATTTTAAACTTATTTTATCTCATCAGACTTCTTCGAATCCTAATTTTTGATATCTCCTTTGTTGTTATTTTCTGTTTTTTAGCAACATTATCATTATTTTATAAGTAATAATAATCTTATAAAAATGATTAAGTATGCATTTAAACTGTTTTTTCAAGCACTTTAGCGATGTTTTTCAAATAAAACAATTAAATTTAAATTAAATTTGGTAAAGCTTTTTATATCAATGAAATAAAAAATAAAGAGAGCTAAAATTGGTTTTATTAACCAAAAAAAACAAAAACTGATCCTGAAATAATCATTAAATAGTATGGATTTAAACTGTAAAAATATACTTTTATCGAGTTTTCATGCTGTTCATAGAAAAAACATCTAATATTGAACCATTCTATTTAATTTAGTTTTTTAAATATTTCTCTTGAATTATTTATAAAATTAAACTTTGGAATTTTAATAATTAAAAGTTAATTAAATATGAAAAAACTCTACTCTAATTTAATTGTTAACCTCCAAGACAATTTTATTTCAATCCAAAAATTAGACTTATTAACTCTAAAAAGAGTAATACTTATAGTACTATTAACACTATCTGGCGCACCAATTTTTGCTCAAACTAATTCAACTACAGTAACTCCTCCACAAATTATGGAGTTAAGCACTTATATTGCGTCTTTAAAAACATTAGAGCTAAATACAACAACTTCATTTTCTAATGAGCAAAATTTAGAAGGTTTACTGTATAAAATTCAATCTTCTATCTATTTTTATTCTGGTGTTGAAAAAACGTATGGAGACAAACCTAGAAACTTATACACTGACATTGCTTCGTTAAATGGATTATCAAATTCAAGTTTACTAAAAGACAATATTGAAATTGCTATTATTAAAATTAACGCAAGCGATTTAAATTCGACTATTGATTTGTCCCAATTTTCAAGTTTTACTAAATTAAAATACATCTATATACTATCAAATGTTGCTATCACGGAACAAGATATTACCAAAATGATTGTCAATTATGATGAACATTTCAATATTTTTTATAAAGTTGATAAAGGAGAATAACAAAGGAGCCCCCCCCCCCACCACCTTAAAAAAACAATTTTATTATGAAAAATAATTACATTAAAACGATAAAAAATTACTCCCATTGTTTAATAGTATTAATTGTATTACTAATAGGGTTTACATTTAGTGCTGATGCTCAAGTAAGAACGAACTTCACACAAAGAACTTCGACATATACTCCAACAAAAAAAATATATAATGTTCAGGGTGATTTTGCCATGATGGGAAACACGAATTTAACTCCTCAATCCTATTCGCCTACTGTTGGCAACAATGGCCAAAACATGCAGTATGTTGATATTGATAATGATCCTAACACATTTAATTCATCCTCTGCAACATTGGCATTATCTACAGAAAATGGTGCTTCTCCTGATTGTTCTAATATTATATTTGCAGGTTTGTATTGGACAGGTGCAGCTTCACCAAATAATACTTTTAGTGTAACAAAACAAATCCCAAACGGAACAACAACAATTACAAACCAAGCTTTTAGTGTTGGCGATTTAAATAATATTCCAAATACTGATTATTCATTAGCTATAACTAGAAATAACCCTGGGAATAAAAGTGCAAATACTAGTCCAATTTATACTTTCTCTTATGGGACTAATACTTATGTTTTTAATTACACAAATACAACCGGAGTTTCAACAGTTACGCTTTCTATAAATGGGGGATCAGCTACAAATATTCCGGTAACAATTGCAACATCGGGAAGTACAGCAACGGCAACACTTAACACTCCCTATACTATTGTTGATGGAACAGTAACCCTAACTATTAATAAATTGATTAGAAGTACTGCAATAAATCTAAGTACTACAAATACTCAAAACACTTCTACTGCTAGTGGTACAGTTTCAGGAACAATTTCTTTATTTACAACAATAACTAAAACACTTGATAAAAGAAAAATTTCACTAAAAGGGCCTAATTCAAGTTCTTATACCCAGTTTACGGCAGCATCAAGCGACATTTATTATCCAGCAAGCGGTGTGGATGATAATATATTTTCGGCATATGTAGAAGTAACAGATTATGTTAAAACAAATGGTATAGGAGCCTATTTTGCTGCTGATATTGCCTTAGTAGAAGGAAATCCAGGTGGAACTGGAACTTCTGGAGGTTGGGGAATGATTGTTGTATATGAGAATTCGAAAATGAAATATCGGGATGTAACTATTTTTGATGGTTATGCATATACAAAATCTACTAATTCTTCGGCTATAACCTTACCGGTTTCCGGCTTTAATGCTGTGCAATCCGGTAATGTTGGACTAAAATTAGGTGTAATGGCTAGCGAAGGTGATGTTGATTTAACTGGTGATTATTTTAAAATTCAACAACTAAATACTACCAACTATTTAAGTTTAGCTCATTCTAATGATCCAACTACAGCTACAAACTTCTTTAACTCAACAATAAATAGCGGTGGAGGTGCCAGGAATCCTAATTTAGTAAATAATACAGGTATTGACATCAATATGTTTAATGTTCCTAATACTGGGAATACGATAATTGGTAACAACCAAACATCAACTAATTTTCAATATGGAACAAGTGGTGACACCTACTCTATTTTTGCAATTGCAATGGCTGTTGATGCTTATATTCCAATTGTTGATGGGGTAATTTCTCCATTAACAGTAAATGGTAATCCGGTTAGCGGTGCAATAAATACTTTGCCGGGAGATATATTAAATGTCAAAGTAGATATCACTAACCAAGGAACCGAAGCCGTAAATAACACCAAATTTGTAATTCCTATTCCATATACTGCCGATTTTGTAGATGGTAGTTTAGTAAAAAACATTAATTTTTCTCCTTTACCTTCTCCAAACAACTATTATTTCGATCCTACTTTGGGAGCAAAAGGTTCGGTAGTATTTGATTTAGGAACGTTGCCATTGCCAGCAAATACAAGTACAATTTTGGCGAATTTTTCATTTAAAGTAAAAATAACGACCGATTGTTCTATTTTAAAAAATTCACTTTGTAATCAAAATGCTTCTATTTCTGGTCTAATTAGTGGTACTGGAGCAATTACTAGGGTTAATTTTAACAATAAACCATTTTACATTGGTTATACTTCTGTAGGTAACTGTGGCGGAGAACCTATATTAGATCCGTTAGTAGCTACTATAAATGCAACTGATTATGTAACAAAAAATTGCTCTAGCGCTATCGATAGAGAATTTGTTTATTGTACCACAAATTCAACAATTCCAATTACAGCTATTAGTGACGGACTTCCTGCTGGATCATTATTCTATAATGAGTATCCAGTAACAAATTCAAGCATACAATATAATATATCAAACCCATTTCCTGCTACCTCTGGATCTGTCAATTATTTTGCTGTTCCACCAGGAGCAAGTGCTGGATGTTATTTTCCGTTTAAAATAACGGTTACAAACGTAACAACTTTACCAGCAACAGCAACAGCTATTCAATACTGTCAAGGGGCAAATGCATCACAATTAACCGCAACTGCAACTAACCCTGCTTATACATTATACTATTTCACATCTCTTACCGGAACACCACAATTATCATTGACTCCTTCAACAGCAACTCCAGGAACTACAACTTATTATGTAGCCGAGGCTGCTTCAGGATCTTGTATTGGATCTAAAAAAGCAATTGTTGTTACTGTAAATCCTGCGCCAACTGCGCCAACTGTAGCTTGTTATCAAACTGCGACTTGGAATTCAACTTCTTGCCAATACGATATTACAGGAACGCAACCAGCTGCTCCAACTGTAGCTTGTTACCAAACTGCGACTTGGAATTCAACTTCTTGCCAATACGATATTACAGGAACGCAACCAGCTGCTCCAACTGTAGCTTGTTACCA
>CAILTC010000598.1 GCA_903837025.1 uncultured Bacteroidota bacterium
ATTAATAGGCAATTTTTTGTTTGCATTATAATATCCTAATAAACTAGGCAAAACTCTTACTTTGAATTTTGAGATAGAATTTAAAGCAATATCAGCAAGTGCGTGTTTGATAAATGGATTTTTAAATCTATCCATTACCTCTTCAGTATAGGCAAGGATTTCATTTTTGTCCATATCAAGGGTTTCGCTAATTTCGCCAATTACGCTGTTTACATATTTTCCAGTAAAATCTCCGTTAATGGTTTCCATTACTAATTTGTTACCATGCAAAAGTGAAAAAGGAACCATTGCGGTATGAGCACCGTTCAAAATACGAACTTTTATTATTTTAAAAGGTCGAATATCGTCAACAATCTTCACATTCAAATTCGTTTTATGAAAAGGTAGCTTTTGTTTTAAAGCATCACCGCCTTCGATAGCCCAAAGGAAAAAGGGTTCAGCAGCAACAATTAAATTATCTTGATAGTCTAATTTATTATTGTATTCATCAATTTCAGCTCTTGGATAACCAGGAACAATTCGGTCCACCAAAGTACTGTGATAGGTACAAGTATCTGACGCCCATGTTTTAAATTCGGCTCCTAAATTCCATAAATCGCAATATTGCAAAATAATTCTTTTCAAAGTTTCGGAGTTATAATCAATCAATTCACAAGGAATAATGGTCAATCCTTTAGAAGAATCTCCATTAAAATGTTTGAATCTTTCATATAACAAAACAGTCAACTTTGCAGGAAATGATGCCGGTGGTTGCCTATCTGGAGTGTCGCTTTCAATGAATTCAATTCCCGCTTCAGTGGTATTAGAAACGATAAATTGAAGTTCCTCTTCTTTGGCTAACGCTAAATAATCTGCAAAGTTAGTATATGGATTTATCGCTTTTACAATATTGGTAATTAACTCAATATCCTGTATTTTTTCGCCTTTTTTGATTCCACTCATAAACAAAGTGTAAAGACCATCTTGGTCGTTCAGCATATTTACCATTCCGTCTTTCAAGGGCTGAACGATTGCAATTCCGGCATTGAAATCAACTTCTTTATTTAGTCTTTGAAAAGCATAATCAACGAAAGCTCTTAAAAAATTACCTTCACCAAATTGAACCACTTTGATAGGTTGTAACTTTTCTAATCCTGTATTTATTCTATTTAATTTTTTCATCTTGATCTAAATCCTAAATATTTCTAATTAATCTATGGTAATCTTTATTTTATGGATTGAATTAAGCTCAAAACCGATTTAGTTTCTGATTCGATAGTAGCATAATCGTTGTCAGCCATTAATTGTTTGCTGATTAGTTTGCTTCCCATTCCTACTGCCGAAACTCCTGCATTAAACCAACCTTCAATATTTTCTCTTGTTGTATCAACACCACCTGTAGGCATGAAAATTAAATTTGGAAAAATATCTTTAATTCCGCTCAAGAAATCTGGACCTAGCATATTACCTGGGAAAAGTTTAATAAATTTTACGCCTGCATTTTCAGCAGCAATAATTTCCGTTGGAGTCATACAACCTGGGCTGTATAAAATTTCTTTGCTTCTTAAAAAAGCAGCCACTTCTGGAACAAAACCTGGGCTGATAAAAAAATCAGCACCAACAGCCAAATATTCTTCGGCTTGTTGCACGTTTTTTATGGTTCCAATTCCTAGCAATAAATCGGGCATTTCGGCATTACGAATTTCAACCATTTTAGTAAAGTTACTCAAAGCAGTTTCGCCACGACTGGTATATTCTACTGCCTTGATTCCTGCTCTGTAAATCGCTCTTAATACTTCTATTGTTTCGGTTTCATCAGCATTAAAATACAAAGGAAGCATTCCTTGTTGTACAATTGCATCCGAAACTTTTTGAATATTACTCATAATTTATATTTTAACTTTAATTACTATTTTTTTTATTTCGCCTTCGCCAATCATTGGAGCGTGAACATCTTCTGGAAAAAATATTCCGAATTGTCCGTCCGTTAATTGAAAATACATGTCTGGTGCATCGTTAAAAAAGCGAACATCTTTATCCGGATTATATCCTCCGTTTGGCGTTACGCATTTTTCTCTTGGTTTCCAACCGATTGTTTCCAAGCCTCTTACACAAACCTGGATGTCGATATTTTTATCATGACATTCAAACTTAGCCAAACTTACTTCTTGTGTTTTTGCATTTGCCGTGTTGACAATTACTTTTAAACCTTCTGAAATTTCAGAAATTCCTTCAGGAAGAGTAGCTAAATCATTTTGGTTAAGAAACTCAAAAGCTTTTGCAAATGAAGGATGCAGACTATAATATTTTGAGCCGTTATTTATTGTATCTATTATCATGAATAAATTATCTTGAAACTAATCCAGTACCATCTCCGTCAAGCATATTTTCAACTTCTTTTAAAGTAACTAAATTGTAATCTCCTGCAATTGTATGTTTTAAACAACAAGCTGCAACTGCAAAATCTAAAGCTCTTTGATTGTTATTAGGAAATTCTAATAAACCATAAATTAATGCTCCCATAAAAGCATCGCCACTACCCACACGATCTACAACTGGAGTTACTTCTTGTACCGCTGCATTATAAATAGTTTTTCCGTCAAATAAAACGCCACCAATTCTTTGATGAGAAGCACTTACCGAATAGCGCAATGTTGTTGCAACTGTTTTTAAGTTAGGACATAATTCAAATAACTTGGAATATAAAACAGTTAATAATTTTTGATCTTGATAATTCGGATTTACTTTTTCAATTCCTAACATAAAATAAGCCGTATCTATATCTCCTAAAATCACATTACTGTAACTCAATAATTCAGGCATAACTTCGCTAGGCGTTTTGCCATATTGCCATAATTTAGATCTATAATTCAAATCGCATGAAATCGTTAATCCTAGTTTATGTGCTACTTTTATAGCTTCAAGACAGGCTTCGGCAGCACTTGCGGAAATTGCAGCAGTGATCCCGCTCCAATGAAACCAAGTGGCTCCTTCTAATACTTTTTCCCAATCAAGATTTCCTTTTTCAAGGGTTGCCATCGAGCTATGAGCGCGGTCATAAACAACATTACTTCCTCTAGTTCCCGCTCCTGTTTCAAGATAATAAGTACCTAAACGTTCTCCTCCAAAAATTACATTTTTAGATTCAACATTCATTTTTCGCATTTCTTTTAAGGCACAAATACCAATTTCATTATTAGGAATTCGAGTTACAAATTCGGCATTTCCACCATAATTTGCAATAGAAACACATACATTAAATTCGCCGCCACCATAGGAAGCAGTAAATGCTTTGGCTTGCTCAAAACGCAAATGTCTCTCGGTTGAAAGACGTAACATTATTTCACCAAAACCGACTACTTTATTCATGTTATATACAATTAAATGTTCTATTTCATAAAAGGAATCTCCTTTTAATCTTTAAAATTTAAAATATTCTTTGGCATTATGATAACTAATATCCGAAACCATTTTACCAATCCATTCCATATCATTTGGCAATTCGCCTCTTTTGATTTCATCTCCTAAAAGATTACAAAGAATACGTCTGAAATATTCGTGTCTTGGAAAAGATAAAAAGCTTCTTGAATCCGTCAACATTCCGATGAAACAACTAATCAATCCCATGTTCGAAAGCGCATTCAATTGTTTTGTCATTCCGTCTTTTTGATCTAAAAACCACCATCCAGAACCAAATTGTACTTTTCCTTTAACGCTTCCGTCATTAAAATTCCCAATCATAGTTGCCATAACTTCGTTATCAGCAGGATTTAAATTATAAATAATAGTTTTTGTCA
>CAILTC010000599.1 GCA_903837025.1 uncultured Bacteroidota bacterium
CTTAAAATGAACAGTAAAAAGGGAATAAAAAGCAAAATGAGCCTTCAATATTGCTATTATATGCTTGAATTTCCCTTGAAATAAAAATTGAATTCCAGCGATTCCATCCAAAATTAATCGGAAGAAAAGAATTGAATACATATTTTTTCGAGGAAGATTTTTTGTCAACATCAATAAAGAATTTCTAAAATTCAAAAAGGTTTTCTTAGGATTTCCTTGTTGCAAAGTCGCTCCACCCACGTGATAAACCACCGATTGCGAAATGTATTTTAGGGTATGTCCATTATTAATGGCGCGCCAACATAAATCGATTTCTTCTTGATGGGCAAAAAAATCGGCATCAAAACCTTTCAATTCCTGATAAACCGAGCTTCGGATAAAAAAACACGCGCCCGAAGCCCAAAATATTTCGCAATTATCATCGTATTGTCCGTTGTCTTTTTCCAAAGTGTCAAAAATACGACCGCGACAATACGGATAACCAAATTGGTCTATAAATCCGCCAGCAGCACCAGCATATTCAAAATATTCCTTGCGTTTGTAATCTAATATTTTAGGTTGGATTATAGCCGTATTCGGTTCCTTTTCAAAAGTTTTGATGATGGGGTTTAGCCAATTTTGGGTCACTTCAATATCCGAATTAACCAAAGCAAAAATTTCAGCATCAACACTTTTCAAAGCTTGGTTATAGCCTCCTGCAAAACCCAAATTACTTTCGTTTTTGATGATTTTTACCGTAGGGAAAAAAGCTTTTACATAAGCAATAGAATCATCCGTCGAAGCATTATCGGCAAGATAAATATCGGCTTCAGGAGAATATTTTACAACGGAAGGTAAAAACTGTTCTAACAATTTCGTGCCATTCCAATTGAGGATTACGACTGCTATTTTCATTTATATTTTTAGATTAGTTAGACTTTTAGACTTCTTGGATTTTTAGATTTTTTTTAGAATCTAAGAAGTCTAACAATAATCTGGCAACTCCTTCAAAAACTCATATTTTTCATTCTCAAAATCCATGATACAAAAATAATGATTATGACCATTGGTAACCATCAAATATTCGGCTTTCAAAGTCATATTGTAGCGGGCAATTTGGTCAAAGGTTGCTTGAGCGGTTTTAATTTCGGGAGCTTTGCATTCAACCAAAACAAAAATAGAACCATCTGGATTGAAAACGACAATGTCATATCTTTTTCGTAATCCGTTGACATTTAAAACTTTTTCGACATTAATCAATGATTTTGGATATTTTTTCTCTTCCAATAAAAACCGAACTACATGCTGACGAACCCATTCTTCGGGGGTGAGAATGATAAATTTTTTCCTGATTTCATCAAAAATAGACACTTTATTTTCGCTATTTTTGAATCGGAAAGAATAAGAAGGGAAATTCAATTGCTGCATCAAGCAAAAGTAAGACTTTTTAAAAAGAGAAAAAAGAGAATAGAAAAAAGAGAAGAGATTTTTGAAAATCTAAAATTTACAATATAAAAATGGATGAAGTTTTAAAAATAGTCAAAGACATCAAAGCAGGCAACATCAAACCGATCTATTTTTTGATGGGGGAGGAGTCCTATTATATTGATAAATTATCCGATTATATTGAGCAAAATGTTTTATCGGAAGATGAAAAAGGCTTTAACCAGACGGTTTTGTATGGACGCGATGTTTCGATAGAAGACATTGTTTCGACTGCCAAACGGTATCCGATGATGGCAGAGCGTCAAGTTGTGATTGTAAAGGAAGCCCAAGATTTGTCACGAACCATTGACAAACTCGAAAGTTATGTCGGAAACCCAATGCTTTCAACTGTTTTAGTATTTTGTTATAAATATAAAACTTTGGACAAGCGCAAGAAAATGACCAAAATGATGGACAAGGTGGGCGTGGTTTTCGAAAGTAAAAAATTGTATGAAAATCAAGTTGGCGATTGGATTAAACGTGTTTTAGCAGGGAAAAATTATACTATTGAACCCAAAGCCAATGCCATGTTAGTCGAATTCTTGGGAACAGATTTGAGTAAAATCAATAATGAATTAGAGAAATTGCAAATTATTTTGCCGAAAGGCAGTTTGATTACAGCTAAACATATCGAGGAAAATATTGGATTTAGCAAAGACTTTAATGTATTCGAATTGCGAAAAGCCATTGGCGAACGCAACCAACTAAAAGCATATACTATTGCGGATAATTTTGCCCAAAATCCAAAAGATAATCCTATTGTGGTTACTACAAGTTTGGTTTTTAGCTTTTTCGTACAATTATTAAAATACCACGGATTGAAAGACCGAAACCCCAAGACGGTTGCAGTAGCTTTGGGTGTAAATCCTTTTTTTATGAAAGATTATGATCTTGCTTTACGCAATTATCCGATGCGAAAAGTGAGCCAGATTGTGGCTGCTTTGAGAGATGTTGACGTAAAAAGTAAAGGAGTTGGCGCGAATGCCTTACCACAATCCGATTTGTTACGAGAAATGCTCTATAAAATTTTTAATTAGAGTTAGAAATTTACGATATTTACGGCTTCAAAAAATACAAATACAATTATGGCAACGAATAAAAACTCCATTTTAGGATGGGCAACATTATTGATGTTGATAATGGGAATTCTACTTATAGGTTTGGGCGCTTTTCGATATAGAGATGTTTCGGGATGGGGTTTTGCCGCCGTTGGTGTTGGTTTCTTAGCAAATGCTTGGGTATTTAGTTCGCTTAAAGGAAGATTATAAAATAGAAACAAAGCCAATTATAATGGCAATAACAATTTAAAACAAAAAAATGGCTGACGATAAAAAAGTAATTTTCTCAATGCAAAAATTGAGTAAAACCTATCCAGGAGCAGATAAACCTGTTCTTAAGAATATCTATTTGAGTTTCTTTTACGGAGCAAAAATTGGGATTTTAGGTTTAAACGGTTCTGGAAAATCTTCCCTTTTGAAGATTATTGCAGGAGTTGATAAAAATTATCAGGGAGATGTAGTTTTTCAACCCGGTTATACGGTGGGCTATTTGGAACAAGAACCTATTTTGGACGATTCGAAAACTGTAATTGAAATTGTTCGTGAAGGTGTTGCCGAAACCATGGCCGTTTTAGACGAATTCAACAAAATAAATGATAGTTTTGGTTTGCCAGAAGTCTATGAAGATGCAGATAAAATGGAGCAATTGATGGATCGTCAAGCACTTTTGCAAGATAAAATTGATGCACTTGGCGCTTGGGAAATAGATACGAAACTAGAAATAGCCATGGATGCTTTGCGCACGCCAGAAGGCGATACGCCAATCAAGAATTTATCAGGTGGAGAACGCCGTCGTGTGGCTTTATGTCGTTTGTTATTGCAACAACCAGACGTATTATTATTAGATGAGCCTACGAATCACTTGGATGCCGAAAGCGTACTTTGGTTAGAGCAACATTTGGCACAATATGCTGGAACTGTTATTGCGGTGACGCACGATAGATACTTTTTGGATAATGTTGCAGGTTGGATTTTGGAATTGGATAGAGGAGAAGGTATTCCTTGGAAAGGGAATTATTCTTCTTGGTTAGACCAAAAATCAAACCGTATGGCATTGGAAGAAAAAGTAGCTTCAAAACGTAGAAAAACCTTGGAACGCGAGTTGGACTGGGTTCGTCAAGGTGCAAAAGGACGTCAGACGAAACAAAAAGCGCGTTTACAGAATTACGACAAACTTTTGAATGAAGACCAGAAACAATTAGATGAAAACTTGGAAATCTATATCCCGAATGGTCCACGTTTGGGAACAAACGTTATCGAAGCCAAAAATGTAGGTAAAGCTTTTGGAGATAAATTATTGTATGATAATTTGAATTTTACTTTGCCGCAAGCTGGAATTGTTGGGATTATCGGGCCAAATGGTGCGGGTAAATCGACTATTTTCAAAATGATAATGGGAGAACAAAAAACGGATAATGGTGAATTTTTAGTGGGTGATACCGTGAAAATCGCTTATGTAGATCAAGCGCATTCGAATATTGATTCGAATAAATCGATTTGGGAAAACTTTGCCGATGGTCAGGAATTAATCATGATGGGAGGAAAACAAGTCAATTCACGAGCTTATTTATCTCGTTTTAACTTTGGTGGAGGCGAACAAAACAAGAAAGTTTCTATGCTTTCTGGTGGAGAACGAAACCGTTTGCACCTTGCCATGACTTTGAAAGAAGAAGGAAACGTA
>CAILTC010000600.1 GCA_903837025.1 uncultured Bacteroidota bacterium
ATTCGCGTTATTCCTCAAAAAATTTCACTTGTGACTAATTATAAAGCTCCGTAACATTCCAATCAATCGCACGAATATCGTCGCCATATTGATACGGACGCACTTCGCTAAAAGTCATTCCACGACCTTTGAACGATGTATGGTATTCGCCCGAAAAGATATGATCACTCAATCTTCGGGTTTTAATTTCTATTTTTCGAACTTTTTTTAGGAGGTCTTTTGTTTCCATTGCTTCAGATTTCAGGTTTCAGATTTCAGGTTTCAGACATAAAATCGTATTTATTTAACGACGCTTTCTGAAATCTGCTACCTGATTTAAGGTACTTCAATCTCGTTTACGATTTTATTGATGATGTCAACCGAAGTAATGTTTTCGGCTTCGGCTTCATACGTAATTCCTATTCTATGACGCAACACATCGTGAACCACGGCGCGAACATCTTCTGGAATTACATAACCGCGACGTTTGATAAAAGCGTAACATTTTGCCGCATTGGCAAGATTGATGCTTCCACGTGGCGATGCTCCAAAACTGATTAAAGGTTTCAAATCGGCCAATTTATATTTCTCTGGGAAACGGGTTGCGAATACAATATCGAGGATATATTTTTCGATTTTTTCTTCCATATACACCTCACGAACGGCTTCTTGCGCGCGCAAAATTTGTGCTACCGAAACCACTTGATTTACTTTTTCGTAACTTCCTTTTAGATTCTGACGAACGACCATTCTTTCCTCATCCATTTTTGGATAATCGATAACGGTTTTCAACATAAAACGATCGACTTGTGCTTCTGGCAAAGGATAGGTTCCTTCTTGCTCAATTGGATTTTGAGTGGCCAAAACTAAAAACGGACGGTCTAATTTGAAAGTCGTATCGCCAATAGTCACTTGTTTTTCCTGCATGGCTTCTAATAATGCCGATTGCACTTTGGCAGGAGCCCTATTAATCTCATCGGCAAGAACGAAATTGGCAAAAATGGGTCCTTTTTTTATAGAAAATTCATTGGCTTTAATATTGTAAATCATAGTACCTACAACATCAGCAGGCAATAAATCTGGAGTAAACTGAATTCTACTAAAAGAACCATCAACGGCTTGCGCCAAAGTATTAATGGCTAAAGTTTTTGCTAATCCAGGAACCCCTTCAAGCAAAATATGTCCTTGACCTAAAAGCCCGATTAATAATCGTTCAATCATGTGTTTCTGACCCACGATTACTTTGTTCATTTCCATAGTTAGCAAATCGATGAAAGCACTTTCTCTTTCAATTTTTTCATTGATCGCTCTAATGTCCATAGTCACTGTATTTTCTTCCATTTTCCTATTTTAATTACTGTAATTTGTATCCGTTTATTTTGATGGTGCAAATTGAATTTTTTTTTAGAGGTTCGATGTTAAAAAATGGTTAAAACTTGTTGAATGCCCACAATTTTAAGGATGATTTGTGATACTATTTTCATAATTTTAAACTTTTTAATAAACAAGCCTCAAATTTGAGGATTCACTACAATTACTAAACAAACCAATCTAATGACAAAAAAACCTTTTTCGAAAATTATTGCCGGAACGATGACCTGGGGAGTATGGGGTAAGAATCTAGACAAAAAACAAATGATTCATTTGATGAATACCTGTCTCGAAAGCGAAATTACCACCTTTGACCATGCCGATATTTATGGCGGATATACCACCGAAGCCAGCTTTGGCAACGCTTTTGGCGAAAGCCATATCGAAAGAGAGAAAATCCAACTGATTTCGAAATGCGGGATCCAAATGCAATCCGATAACCGAAATACAAAAATCAAGCATTATGATTATTCGAAATCTCATATTATTGAGTCGGTAGAAAATTCGTTGAAAAATTTAAAAACGGATTATTTAGATTTGCTTTTATTGCATCGTCCAAGTCCGTTGATGCAGGCGGATGAAATTGCCGAAGCGATTGAAAAACTCAAATCCGAAGGTAAAATTATTGATTTTGGAGTCTCCAATTTCACACCATCGCAAACCGATTTAATCGAAACGAAAACCAAAATAAACTACAACCAAATCGAGTTTTCAATCACTCATTTCGATGCCATGTTCAACGGAAGTTTAGACCACATGCAAACCAACAAAATAACGCCAATGTGTTGGTCGCCACTAGGAACTGTCTTTAAAAAAGAGGACGAGAAATCGGAACGAATTACAAAATTAGCGACTCAACTTTCGTCAAAATACAATGCCGAAATAGACCAATTACTACTGGCTTGGATCCTAAAACATCCATCAGGAATTCTACCTGTTTGCGGTACCGCCGATGAAACAAGAATTCGCAATTTGATGAAAGCCACAACCATCGAATTGGAACTAGAAGATTGGTTTGCTTTTTGGACAGAAAGTGCCGGGAAAAATGTTCCTTAATCAGATTTCATTAAAAAATAAAATTAATCCTAAATTAAAAAATTAAACCACTTAGAACATAGAAAAAAGAGTTTCATATCCCAATTCATGGGTTCACATAACTATGATTCCCTCTAAATAAATTGAAAGGTCTTTCAAAATTTTTGAAATCTATGTGGTTAAAAAATAAAACAACAAACATGAAAAAGACAGCCTTAGTTACTGGTGCAACAAGCGGAATTGGTAAAGCAACAGCACAAATATTAGCCAAAAACAACTATAAAATTATTCTTTGCGGACGACGTGAGGATCGATTGATAGCTCTCGAAAAAGAACTTTCTGAATTTACAGAAGTTCATACTTTGTTATTCGATGTGCGGGATAAAAAAGCTGTTTTTGAAAGCATCGATTCTTTGCCAGAGGCCTTTTCGAAAATTGATGTGTTAATCAATAATGCGGGAAATGCACATGGTTTAGACCCGATTCAAAATGGCGATTTAGACGATTGGGACGCCATGATTGACATCAATATCAAAGGGCTTTTGTACGTTTCGAAAGCTATAATTCCGAAAATGATTGCTCAAAAATCAGGACATATTATCAACATTGGTTCCACAGCTGCCAAAGAAGTTTATCCTAATGGCAATGTTTATTGCGCTTCAAAACATGCCGTTGACGCACTAAATCAAGGAATGCGAATCGACTTAAACCCTTACGGAATTCGAGTTGGAGCGATTCATCCGGGTATGGTTTCTACCGAATTTAGCGAAGTACGTTTCAAAGGCGACACCGAAAAAGCGGCATCTATCTACAAAGGACTTGATCCTTTGCAAGCGGCGGATATTGCCGATATTATTCATTTTGTGGTTTCTAGACCTTATCACGTAAACATTGCCGATTTGGTGGTAATGCCTACAGCACAAGCGTCTGCAACAATCGTTAAAAGAGAAATAATTAGTTAGGATTGTTTTTAGATGGAATAAATAAAATCATTAACTTTGGATTAAATTTTTTAAAAATGGAAATCGCAACACAAAAAAAAGAAATTATCGATTGGATTTTATCCATTGAAGATCAAGCGGTTTTAGATGAAATTGAGATTCTTAAAAATGAAACCTGTTTTAATTTTGAGGAAGAATTTAAAAAAGGAATTTCTGGAGAAGAATTAAAAAAGCGAACTTCTGAATTTTTAAAAACACTTCCTTGGAAAAAATAAATATTCTGTACAGACCGGAAGTAGAAACCTATTTGAATGATTTGATTTTTGTTTTGTTTAAAAAAAAATATTTTAGTTACCTAGAAAATTCAATTTTATATAAAGACAAAATAATCGATTTCATAGAAAATGATATTCATTCTTTTCCATCAAAAAAAACACCCGCTGCATTAAAAAATTTTGGTTCAAAATACATTTTCTACAAATCAAATCAACGGACAACTTGGTATGTTTTTTTTGAAAATAAAAGCAATAATTATCTTATTACCAATATTATAAACAGCCATTGTGAAGAAACTAAATGGCTTTGATTGAAAATACAAGAGCAAATTTTAACATTGCTCTTTTTTTATTTTTAAAAAATGATTAACAAACGGCTTCTCATCAAAAACCTCTTAGCTCACAATGATGAGAGCAGTTTTTATGACAAAAAACGCCAGTTAAATTTACATTCTCGCGAAGGAAAAGCGAAGTTTTTGAAACATATTTGTGCTTTATCGAATTCGAATCCTGCCAATAATTCCTATATCGTTGTGGGTGTCGAAGACCACGATAATGAGATTGTAGGCGATGATTTTTTCGACGACAGTCGAATTCAGAATTTGGTCAATGCGTATTTGGAAAATCCACCGAAAATTCAATACGAGAATGTGCCTTTTCCGAATTTGCCCAAGGATAAAGTCATTGGTTTAGTGACGATAAAAGCCAAAAATAAGACTTCGCATTTCAAAAAAGGAATTCATACCATTCCTGCCAATAGTGTTTTTATCCGCCGTGGCAGTAATACAATGCCTTTTGAAGGGGAAGTGGAGAAAAATTATCAAAACACAGAAACCGTACTCGATATCGAAAATAATTCTAGAAATAGCATTGAGCATACCCTTGATGGCGTGATTGATTTTATGAATTTTCGGCACAAAGATATGGCACCAAAATACAAGGTTTTCAAGGAACTGTTTGTCATTTGCTGGGCTGGTGTTCCCAAAAAATCTCGTGATATAACCTTTTTGTCGCGGGTTGATATTGAACTGATCAATGAACAAATCAAGCTGTTTTATTCGGCTCAGGATGTGGTTACGATAACTTATGACGAGGATTCTTTCACGATTATCGAATACGTGCCTTTGGGCTTAAATGACAAAACAAGTTATTATCCTTTAGAGCAACAAACGATTCATTTTGAGGATAATGGCTATTATAAAATTGATCGGGAAATTCTTTTTCATCCACCAGAATTCAATAAAAAAATGCTGTTTCACATTTATAATTCGAATATTTCTTTGCTCAA
>CAILTC010000601.1 GCA_903837025.1 uncultured Bacteroidota bacterium
AGTAAGATTAGGATCTGATGCATTTGCAGTTGCTTGGAAAGATCCGTTACTAATACTTCCTTTTAGGTTCAGATTTTGATACGTATATTTTTTATAATAGGCTTTTAGAACCGTTCCGTTCAAAGTTGCCGTTGCCGTTTTTGGGTTGAAGCCACTTCCTTTTATCGTGGCTTTTAAAGTGATTTTTCCTAGAGAATCATTCTTGATCAATTTGCCTAAATCAAAATTTGTAAGTTCTGTTTGGGCATCGTATTTCTCCTGATTTTTTATTCTTTGGTCGAATGTGGCTTTAATTTTTGCATTTCCAAAACTGCTCACCAAATTCAAATCAGTATAAAAATGATTCGCAGTTCCTTTGAAAATTCCTTTTGCACTGAATTTCGGTGGCAGTTGAATGGAATCTGAAATGGTTTTTGGAGGTACAATTCCACTAAAATCTTTCGAACCAGATTGTAAGTCTTTTATATTCAAATCAAAATAGGCTTTTTTGATATCTGGCAAACCTATAATTCTCCCGCTTGCAGCCACTTTTGTACTTCCAATTCCGCTGATTTCTAGGTTTGGAAATTCTATGCTTTTTATTTTTCCTTTGATTGTCCCATTGATTAACAATATCGTATTAGGATTACTCCTAAAAGGATTTGTATGTAGCAATGTTGGTGCAAAAAGCAATAAATCTGTAACACCCAATTTACTTTTCTTTAAATGGGCGGTCAGGCCTAATTCTCCGGGATTTTTCGCTAAGGATTCAATTGATGGATAGCCAATTCGGATTTCATCTTTCAATTCTGTTTGAGGTGTTTTTAGATATAAATTTTTAAGGAAAGCATACTTTTTACCATAAAAAACTATAGCATTAAAAGATTGAATATTTAAACCGCTTTGCTCTTTTAAGGTCATGGAATTTACATTTCCGGATAGGTTTCCGGGATTGTATTTAAGGGTTTGAGCTTGTAAATTAAAACCAGTCAAATTGAGATGATTGTAATCAATACCTATCGGAATGGCAATTTTATTATTGTTATCATACTGAAAGTTCACTTGTTTTAACGCTGTTTTATTAATTTTGACTTCCCAGTTGTTTGAGGAAGTGATACTAGATTCTTTTTTGGGTTGGTTTAATTTTTCAAAAGCTAAAACTCCTTTAACCCCTGATAAATCAATACTTTTGATTAAAGCAAATTGGTTGTAAAGATCAAATTTTTCAATTTTAACGATTAGTTTTTTTAAATATAAAGCAGTGGTTAACTTAGTTTCTTCACTTTGATAGTCGAAATCAATTTTGGATAAATTAATTTCGCCAAGTTTTAATTTCAGAATCGATTCTGGTTTATTTTTTATTGCAGCTGTTGTATTTGATGTCGGAATTAAACCCTGTTTTAAACGGAATTTTAATCCATCAATTGTAGCTTTTGGGATTTCAAAATTGGTTTTGTCTAAATCAAAGGTTTTGATTCGGGTATCCAAATGCTTTAGATTCACAAATAAATTATTGTTTGAAACGGCATCTAAATATTTTAATTTTACTTGATCCAGATTTATTTCTTCAATAGAAAATTGCATGGGAGCCGAATTGACTTTCAGGTTTTTAGGTGTAGAAAAAGCTTTAATAATATAATCAAAATTGAATACAGCTTTTTTATTTCTATTTATATTTATGGTAATTCCTTCTAGTTGTGCCGAATTAATTTGGACAGTATTATCAATCAATTGGAACAAACTGATGTCAATTGCTATTTTTTTTCCAGCCAAAAGAGTATCTTTTTTTTGGTCTTCAAAATAGATACCCTCGAGAATTATTTTTTTTGGTAATGCAATAGCAAGTTTGTTAATTATAACTTTGGTTTTAATTTTTCCTTCGATATACGTTACCAATTTTTCTTTGGTGAAATTCTGAACTGCAGGAATTTGAATTAAAATCAACAGCAATAGCACTAATAGAAATAGTGTTCCAATTGTCCAAAGGAATATTTTTAAACTTTTGTGTAGATATTTTTTCAAATAGAGTTGCATTTGGTGTTGAATAACCAATTCTATTTTGCTCAG
>CAILTC010000602.1 GCA_903837025.1 uncultured Bacteroidota bacterium
GCGACTTATAAAGCAGGAATTTTGAAGTGATTTTTTTAAACCATTAAGAAAATTAAGAAAAATTAAGTTTTTTATTTCTTAATGAACCTTAACTTTCTTAATGGTTTTAATTTAAAAACTAATTTGACTGATAGGTTTCAATTGTTTATTTAATCAATTTATTCAACATCCCATTAAATATAAATCCGTGAAAAGGCAAAACGGAATACCAATATAATTTCCCCCAAACGCCTTTTGGTCTGAATGTCGCCGATTGATACAAGGTATTATTTATTATTTTGAATTCGAGCCAAGCTTCACCGGGTAATTTCATTTCGGCATACAAAACTAATTTCCCTTTTTCTTTATCGGCATATATAACACGCCAAAAATCGAGTGCGTCGCCAGCATGAATATCGTGTTTGTTGGTTCTGCCTCTTCGCGAACCTACGCCTCCAAATAATTGGTCGATGAAACCGCGCAAATTCCATAGCCAATCACCATAATACCACCCGGTTTCTCCTCCGATTGACCAAATCCTTTCGATGGTAAAATCTCTATTTTCTATTTCTTTTTTTCGTCTGTCTATGTAACAATTTTTCTTTGGAACTTTTATAAATTTCGAAATGTTACTGTTGAATCTCCCACTTATCAAAGAATCTTTCCAGCTCGACGCGACTTTGTCTTCATCAACTTTGATCAAAGCCCTTGATAAAGCGTGTTGATAAGACATTGGTTTTACGTTCAATAAATCATTAATTGTATTGTCTCTGCAAACGACTTCAACTTTCATACTGCTAACTAATGCAGCGGCTAATTTATAAGAAGTCGAAGTTACGAAATACAGCCAATACGACGATAATTTTGGCGTCATTATGGGTACCGTATAAATCCATCTTTTTAGTTTTTTTGCTTTGGCAAAGCCTAAAAGCATTTCTTTATAGGTGAGAACATCGGGACCGCCAATGTCAAAACTTTGGTTGTAAGTAACGGGATTCAACAGCGATTTCGATAAAAATTCGAGCACATCAGGTATTGCAATCGGCTGGCATTTAGTATTGAGCCATTTTGGCGTAATCATAATCGGGAGTTTGTTGACTAAATCCCGAATGATTTCGAACGAAGCACTACCAGAACCTACTATAATCCCTGCTCGTAAAGTTGTAATGGCAAAATTTCCGTTTTGTAAAACATCTTCGACTTTTTTTCGGGATGACAAATGTTTCGAAAGGGATTGGTCATTTGCGATTCCGCTTAAATAAATAACTTGTTTGGCTGCTGTTTTGTTAATGGCATGAACAAAATTTTCTGCCGAAATCCGTTCTAATTTATCATAATTATCAGCTGAACTTGACATAGAATGGATCAAGTAATACGCAGAATCGATATCCGTTGGAATCGCCGCTAATGTTTCCGATTTTAGAAAATCAACCTCAATTACTTCAATCTTTTTCCGAAATTCCTTTGGACAATAAAACCTGTTTTTGTCTCTTACGCAACAAACTATTTCGTGACCTTGCGCTACCAAAATAGGCAAAAGTCGCTTTCCGATATATCCTGTTGCGCCTGTTAAGAGAATTTTCATAGGTTTAATTTTGATTCTAAATTTAACTTAATTTATTAGAAACTAAGTTAATAAACTCTTTTCTGGTTTTGTCTTTTTCGAAAGCACCTGTAAAAGAAGAAGTTGTGGTAACCGAATTCTGTTTTTGAATGCCACGCATTTGCATGCACATGTGTTGCGCCTCGATGACAACCGCCACTCCAAGTGGTTCTAATGCCTCTTGAATACAATCTTTTATTTGATCCGTTAATCTTTCTTGAACTTGCATTCTTCGGGCAAAAGCATCTACAATTCTTGGAATTTTACTCAAACCAACGATTTTTCCATTCGGGATATAAGCAACATGTGCTTTGCCAAAAAACGGTAACATGTGGTGCTCGCACATCGAATATACTTCGATGTCTTTGACCACGATCATTTGTGTGTGGTCTTCGGTAAATAGAGCCGATTTTAGGATTTCTAAAGGGTCTAATCCGTAACCATGTGTTAGAAATTGCATAGCTTTGGCAACTCTTTCTGGTGTTTTTTCTAAACCTTCACGATGAATATCTTCACCTAAATTTTCTATTATGGTACTATAACTTTTAGATAAGGAATCTGTGATTTCAGTATCGTAAACTTCAACTTTTTCGTAACTTTTAATTTTATTGGCTATCATTTTATTTTTCGGGTTTTATTTTTTTATATTTTAAAGCTTACAATTCCATAATCCATTTCAAAAACTTGTCCTGAGATAGATTTTGCATGATCCGAAATCAGGTAATTGGCCATTTGTGCCACTTCTTCGGGTTTTAAATAATTTTTCATCGGATGGCGTTCCATCATGTTTTCTTTCATTCGATCATTGCGTAATATTCCTGCCGAAAGAGCAGTTGCTGTGATAGTAGGAGCGATCGCATTGACACGAATAACCGAGGCTAATTCTGCACCAAGGGATTTGACCAATCCTTCAACTCCTGCTTTTGCCGTGGCGATACTGGCGTGAAAAGGCATGCCTAATTTTGCCGCAACAGTGCTAAATAAAACGATAGATGGATTGATTCCTTTCTTCAAAACCGGTAAATATTTCTGAATGGTTTTTACCGCACCAATCACATTGATTTCGAAGTCATTTCTAAAATCATCGATGCTTAAACTGCCAATGGGTTTCAAATTGATCGATCCTGGACAATAAATCAAGCTGTCTATATTTTCTATTTCAGGAAGTGCATCAATCAAAACATCTAACGAATAATGGGTCAGGTTGGGATGCGAAATTTCGGGAGCATTTCTACTAATGTTATAAACCTTGTTGGTTTCTAATTGCTGAAGCAAAATGGCATTGCCAATTCCTTTGCTACCGCCTATGATTACTATGTTTTTCATGTTTATTATTTAATTCTATCTCTTGGAAATCTTGTTATTATTAATTTGTCGTTGCATGGTGCATTTGAATCTTCCTTCTCTAAAATCTCTCAATTTCTCGTGTTTTGTTTTGCGGCCTTGTACTCTTTCGCGCCACATTCTAAAGCTGGAAGGCTTCATTTCATTTCGCATCAAGTCGATTACTTCTTGTTCTTTTAACCCGAATTGCAGTAAAATAGCATCAAATGTGGTTCGGTCTTCCCAAGCCATTTCTATGATTCGGTCTTTTTCTAAATCGGTTAGTTCTTTTTTTGTAGTCACGCTAGATTTAATTTAAAATTGCTATTGAATATTTTACTCGCTGTCGCCAATATCTGCCATGGTGTGTAACTTTAATATCCGGAAACTTTCCTCTTTTACCAATGGATTTTTTTTCATTTTCCATAAAAAATCACTCGCAAACTTTCTCGTACTTTCCATGTTTACGATGGGTTTTGGATAACTGACGCCTAGCTCGAAATCATTAAACTTTTGGTCTAAATAGGTCATTTTATAGGGTTCATGTACAAATGCATGAGACAAATGACGCAATTCAGGCACCCATTTTTTTATAAATTCACCATCAGGATCGTGTTCGTAACTGTTTTTTATTGGATTATAAATCCGTAGCATATTGATACCAGTTTCCCCAGCTTGCATTTGCAATTGCGGGAAATGAATCCCGGGTTCAAAATCTAAAAACATTTGGGATAAATGTTGCGTCGCTTCCTGCCAGGGCTGCCATAAATTATGCGTGAAAAAAGACACCAGCATCGCCCGCATTCTAAAGTTCAAATATCCGGTTTCATTCAGACAACGCATGGAAGCATCAATTAATGGAAATCCTGTTTGTCCTGTTTTCCAGGCTTCTATATAATTTTCATAGACTTTCTTTTTCAAGGAATGAAAACCTTTATTGACGCTTTCAAATTCCATAATTTCTTCCATTTCAAATTTTTGGATGAAATGGGCTTGCCAAGTCAGTCTAGACACAAAAGAATCAATTTGTTTTTTATGGTTACAGGTCAATCGGAATGTAGCCGCTTTTTGTAAAACCTGTCTCGAGGATAGGTTTCCCCATGCGATGTAAGGTGATAATCTACTGCAACTTTTTCTAGCCAATAATGGTTTTGAAATATGTGAACTATAATTGTGATAGC
>CAILTC010000603.1 GCA_903837025.1 uncultured Bacteroidota bacterium
AATTTTCACTAATAAATCGATAGAATAGTGCTCCCAATACAAAGTGTTTGAAATCCCATCCATCCACTGAACCTCTTACTTCATTGGCAATTTTCCATATTTTAGCTTGTAGTTCGGATCTTTGTATTATACTTGTCATTTTTTTTCTTTTTTATTATTCTTTTGTTTATTACGGTGGTTATACCATAAAATTTTTAATTTTTCTACTCACTTCTCTTTCCACTTTTTCAAAATCAGGTAAATCTTTGATTTGGTCACTCATCGATTTTTGCCATCTTGCTTTGTATTGTGGTAACTTTAGTTCTAGTTTTTTGTGAAAGTCTTCGGGATTTTGTTCTTTGCTAATGCATTTATTCCGGAACTCATTCGTATAAAAATCAACATCCATTTTTTCGACTTCTACTAAATACCAGATATCATAGTAATCTCTTGGCTGCATTCGTTGCATAGTACATCGAAGTTTTTCTACTAAAAGTTCTTCCAATGGATAGCACAGTAGTTTGTAATCCTCTAAATCTGAATAATCCACAATAGCGTTCTTTACTATTGGTTCAAACTCTAATTTTTCACTTTTTGATATGTCAATTTTTACTTTTTTGTTGTTTCCAAAACCACCTAAAGGCCCTACATAGCCAATGTAAAAGTTTAGACCATCTTCTTTATCCTCTTTTGCTTTGTCTTCATCAGCTTCATCATCATCAATTTTTTTGAGTGGTATGTTTGCTTCTTCTTTGATAAGATTAAATATTTCGTTGAACCAAACAAAAATTTGTTCATTTGAAATTTCATTGTCCAGCAATGTAAAATCTAAATCTTCTGAGAATCGATAGTCTTCAAAATAGACTTTCTTTAATACGGTTCCGCCTTTGAATACTAGTATTTTTGAAAGATGTTCGTGATTTGCTATACCCCAAAGTATCCAGGATAAAATGTAATCTTTCTCGATTTGTTGGTCACGAACTCCAACTTGATTTGCTTTCTTTTGTATTTCGCCTGGTTTGATCATGTGAACATGGCTGATTTAATGGTTTGAGTATCTAAATTTTGTTGAATACTCCAACGGCTGTTTCTTTTTCCTGTCTTTGGTAGTTCGGTATCTAGAACTACATAGGAAACCGTTTTTAGTTTTTGAAGTTCGTTGACTATTTCCGTTTCAATTTCAAAGAGTTCTAAAAGATACCCTAATCTTTTAATTACCGCTTGCGAATTGAATTTTACACTATAATCAAGAAGTTTTTTATAATCTAATTCGTTTCTTGTGTTGTAAATTGCTCTTGCTACTTCCACAATTCCTCCAGCATAATCTGGTTTAAAGAGACAGTCTACTATTGTTTTTTCTAAATCGGAACACTGTACTTTATTGAAATCATCAATCCATATTTTCTTTTCTCCAAAGAAATGGTTTTCATTGTGGTATATGAACTGGAAGGTTATGTTTTTAATTTTAATTTCTGAAGGTCTCATTTGTTTGGACACCACAATTTGCTCTTTTAGCGATGGCTGTGTGATGAGGTTGTGAATTTGTAAAGCGGAATAATAGCCAATATAATGTTTTGCATCTTTGACTAAATACTCGACGATTAAATGCCAATCGGGCATAAAGGCATCAGCCGCTTGTTCGTAAGGAATTATATAATATATTCCTTCTTTCAGTCTCATTAGAAGCCCTCTCTTAGTCATGTCGCTTAACAGTTCACGAACCGTACTTTCTTTCGCTTCTGGAAATGCTTTTAAAGCCTTTTTTGATTCAAAACATACTTTACCTTTATCATTAAAGTATGATAAAAGTTCGTTTGATTGTGTAGATATATACTTATGCTTCATAGTAATAATGTCAGGATGAACCTGACTACAATGATACAAAATATAATTATAGGTTGTATTAATTATTTTAAATTATGCTTTATAGCTTTATTGTCAGGATAAACCTGACTTATGTGATATAAAACATAATTATTGACATGCTTTTTTGGGAAGTTTGTCTTCTCTTTTTGAATATTAGAGTATTGAATCTGATTACGAGGGTAAAAGTTGCCCTCGTTTGATAAACTTAAAATTGCACAATAAACCCAGCGGGTTTATTATTTAAAAACTAGTTTATTGTTTTGTAATACAATTATTTGTTTTGAAATTATTTCATTTGCGTTTTACTACAGATTGTGTAGTGTTTTGCAAATAGAATATGGTTAAGTTTTGTCAGTAAATTGTTTTTTTTGTCGAAACTTAATTCTATACTGTTTTCTTGGTCGCCTTTCAATTATCCAATATAATATCTGGGTATCCGTTGTGGGACATATCAGAGTTATTCGGGATGATTGATATAGTGAAGAAGTTAAAAGATTTACTATTACAAAAATAGAAATTCAGCCAAATTATTCCCAATTTGAATAGTAAAAAATATAGTATTTATTTTACTTTGCGTTATAAGAGCAAAATTTGTATTTTTGTTTGACATACCAATATTATTATAACTTTAATAAATTAGAACCATGAAAACTTCTGCCAAACCAAGTCACATAGGACGCAAGATTAGTAAGATTCGCGAGCTACGCGGTATGAAGCAGGAAGCACTTGCTATGGCTATAAGGTGAGCCAACAGACCAAAAGTAATATTGAGAACAGCGAGGAAGTTGATGAAGAAGTGCTGTTTAAAATTGCGGAAGCTCTTAAAGTTTCTGTTGAAGGTATTAAGAATTTTAGCGAAGACACAGTATTGAATATTATTTCAAATACGTTTACAAGCAACGATACTTCGACTTTAAATGCAATAAATATTCAACCGAGTTTTAACACGGTTGACAAAATAGTGGAACTTTACGAGAGATTGTTACAGACGGAGAAGGATAAACTTGCTTATTTGGAGCAGCTGAAGAAATAGAATAGAAGAGGCGAAAGCCTCTTTTTTTAATTTGAAAAATAAAAAGTACAACCAACAATACAGAGTATGGAGATTACATTTATTGATGCAGGATGCGGCGATGCCATTCATATTCGTTTTTTAGGGGATGATAAAAACACACACAATATATTAATCGACGGGGGCACGGAAAAAGGATCCGTTTATCCTGAAGGTTTGCGTAAAGCCCTTGAGGATATCGTAAGTAGACCCGATGAATTCGTCGATTTGTGGATTTTATCGCATATTGATGACGATCATATTGGAGGCATACTGAGACTTCTGAAAGATAATGAACTTTTGCTAAAAGTAAATCTCTCTAGAACAAAATTCTGGTTTAATTATACAATATGGGATTATGATACGGGTATACGTGATAACGATCGAAAAAGTACCTCGCAAGGTATTGCACTAAGAGATTATTTGCTTAAAAATTCTATTCTTAACGAGTCAATAACGAATGACTTAGGAACAATTGATTTATGGGGTGCAAAAGTTACAATATTATCACCTGATCAAAAAAATGTTGATGAACTTATAGAAAAATGGGGGCAAGAGGAACGACGTTTAAGGGAACGCGAAGTTTCATCCAAAAAGTCGGCTAGAAAAAATGATTATGATAAGCCAATTGAAGAATTTAATATTTCTAAAGAGCATAAGAAACATTCAAAAGAGAATGCATCAAGTATTGCATTTTTACTTGAATACAATGGAGCTTCAATACTTTTAACGGCCGACAGCGAACCGGAAGCTATAATTGCTGGTTTGAAAAGGCTGAATAGTGGAAAACCTGTAAAACTGGATTATATGCAACTACCTCATCATGGCAGTAAATTTAATATTAGAAATGAGCTACTGGAACTTGTTAAATGCTCCAACTATATTGTTTGTTCGGATGGATTTAACAATGCCAACCTTCCGAACAAAGAAACCTTTGTAAAAGTACTGAGTGCAAATCCAGAGCAGGAAATCCAATTTTTTATCACGCAGAAAAATCCCTTGACCAAAAGTATTTTTGATGTAGATAAAGCGCACAAAATCAATTTGAATTTTCCGGAGGACGGTCAACGGAATTTATCTTTCAGAATATGAGTACTATACACGATTACATAATCAGGATTTCGACATCTGAAGGATATGGCGGAGGTTTTATCTTCAGCCCAACTTCGGATTCTTCGTTAACCTATATACTTACTGCTCGTCATTGCCTGGCTGACAACGAGGATAATCCTTTAAAAAAAGAAGATATCCTTATTGAATTCCTGATAAGTGGTGAATGGCAAAGTTATACTTTAAAGGAAACCGATATTATATTGCTTGGCGGCAATTTTAAAACGGAAGACATCGGACTAATCATAATTCCATCCTCGATTGTTCCTGCATCTATCGACTTGAAATCTGCTCCGTCACTTAGCGCACATCCGGCAAATTCTCTTTGCCCTGAAATAACTGGATTTCCGAAAGCCGTTCTAAATGAACGTAAAAGAACCTTATACCGATTAAATATAGTTGAAGACCGCGATTACGAGAACGAAATTCAAATTGAAGTTGCTGATGCTATAACCGGTCATTATAATTCCGATAATCTTGTTGAGGGTTATTCCGGAAGCCCAGTTCTACTAAAGACTAAAACTGCAGACTGTGTATGCGGAATTTTTCGTTCCTATGAGCAAACTACTAAGCGAATTTTAGCTATTGATTTACATCTTATAAATAATCTCCTTGAAAACTACGGAAATGATACCTTACCATTGCAAACAATTGAAACCAATCAACATATCATCAACGCTATAAAACGACTGGATACCAACTCCGAAAGGGTACTTAAGAGAATTAGGAACAAAGTGGGAACCGTCAATCTTGAACGTAGTGCGTTGACAAGTGAACTTATACAAACTATATTTGATTCAAAATTTACAATTGTTTCGGGCAAACCCGGAGTGGGTAAATCGGCTATTGTAAAAATGGCGCTTCACCAACTGGGAGAAAATCGGAGTGTTATAGCATTGCAGGGAGAGCAACTCGATAAGAAAAGCCTTGTTGAAATATTTCGTCAAGATCCATTTGAATTTGTACCAGAACTAGAGTCTGTATTAGATTCAAATTATTACACAACAGATAAAATTCTATTGATAGATAGTATCGAGAAATTACTTGAAACTAAGAATGCAGATACCATATTGGATTTCTTCGAACTAGTTAATAAAAGAGAGGATATCAAAATTGTAATGACCTGCCGAAGTTATGCAGTTGAATCATTAAAAATACGTTTTCTAAGGCAGTTTCCTGTATTTGGCGATTTTAATATACCGGTACTCAGTGCTCAGGAACTAAAAGAAGTAGAAGCGACCTATCCGGATTTGCAACCATTACTTGCAAAGCAATCGCTATTCAAATTACTTGAAATTCCCTTTAACTTAGATTTGGCTGCCAATCTTGCCAATAGAACCTTTATGGAAGATGTTGATTCTGAAATGGCATTCAGGAAAATCATGTGGGATTATGTTATTGAAAACAGAATCTCTGAAGCAGATGTCTCCATAAAAAAATTACGTGGTGAGGTGTTTATGCTGATAGCCATCGAAAGGACAGTAGGAATGAGCACTTATGCTTTTATTGACACGCAGCATGATACCATCATCGAGGAGTTGTTTCGCGATGGTATCATTGACAAAGAACCAAAAACCGGTAAAGGGTATGCAGCGTCACATGATATTTTTGAGGATTGGGCTTTGGAGCGCCACATAGAAGAAAATTTCCAGAGATATGCTATCGCAGAAGGCCGATATGACAATTTCTATACCACACTTGACACAACTCCAGGGATAAGACGAGCGTTCAGGATTTGGTTTTCGGAAAAAATGCAAATTGTCGATCCGCAAGCTAATAATTTATTAACCTCGACACTTTTGGAAAAAGAGGTTGATAACTATTGGAAGGATGAAATTCTGGTAGCCGTCATGCAATCTTCTTACAGCAAGATTTTTCTTGAAGAGAATAAAGCTTTTCTTTTCTCTGATAATTTTAAATATTTTGAGCGGGCCATCTTTGTATTAAAAGTGGCTTGTCAAAAGCTAGATCTTACTTATCTAAATTTTTTCACTCCAGAAAAGAAAACTATGTTTTATCACAACGTCAACCTTATTCCTTTTGGAGATGGATGGTGTAATATGATTAATTTTATAAATGAAAATATTTCTTCGCTTGAAAATGAATTTCCTGTAATTATCAATATGATACTTCAATGGAAAAAAGGAATTAATGACCAAACCCTACCGCAAGAATCTAAGAAAGTCGGCTTGATTTTACTTGCCTACTTTAAGTCATTTGAAACTAACGATAAAGATTATGACCATTATTCTCGCATTGATTCATCTTTAGAAGATTGTTTACGGCTTATGTTCTGGCTTTCAAAAGAGCTTTTAGAAGAAGTGAAAACACTTATTACACAGGCTTTCAAAAATAAACCCGCGAGTGAAAATTATCGTTTGAAAAAACTTTATTCAACAATCATAAAGTTTGTCATTTCGGGTGATGAAAGTAAAATAATATGTAATCAATATCCAGAACTTGTTATTGAAATCCTGGAAGAAAAATGGTTTTATTATCCTCCTTCAGAGGAAGAAATTAAAAAGAGAGAGAAAGAACATCCATTTGCCTTTACAGGTATTCATGAAAACAGAGAAAATTCATTTGGAATAAAATCAAAAAGCGATTTTCGCTATTTTCCTGCTAGTCCTTACCAAACGCCAATACAGCATTTATTAGTAAAAAAGCCCTTGCAAACATTGGACTTCATTGTCAAGTTTTTGAATCATTGCACCATAGCCTATTTGCAATCTACATACGATACAGAATCAAATTACCTAATAGCACCTAGCGACCGGACAGAATTTGAACTACGCTTTGCAGATGGAACCATTACTACACAGCATGCCAGTGCTACTCTATGGATTATGTATCGGGGAACCTATATTGCGGTGCCCGACCTCATAGAGTCTGTATTGATGGCATTAGAACAATTTTTACTAACGCTAGCAGGTGTAATAGAAAAAAAAATTATAACAAATGAAGAAGAACCCTATATGGTCGTTTGGGACGCTGCTTTTGAAAAGCTCCTGAAAGAAAGCAATAATGTTATGGGATCGGCTGTACTGATGAGCCTAGCTATAGCTTACTCTGAACTGGGAGCAGAAAAAGTATTACCGCTTTTACGCTGTAAAGAAATATATAATTGGGATATTATACGTGCTGTAAGGGAATCATCTGCTTTAAGTCCAATAGGAACTAGTCGGAATGCTATAGAACATCAAAAGTTATTGTATAAATTCCAGAAGTTAGATCACCGAAAAAAGCTTATCCGGGATTTCGTGCTGAATTTAAGTCAGGGAAGACTGGCTCCTGAAATCCATAAAATAATAGATGAGTTGTATAATGATCCAAAAGGAGATGATCAATGGAGACTTACAGTAACAAACATGGATTTGAGGAAATATGTACCTACAAAAAAGGTTGCCGAAGGATATATTTTTGAAGCTGTTGTAG
>CAILTC010000604.1 GCA_903837025.1 uncultured Bacteroidota bacterium
TAACAAATAATAATATTATTCAGTAAATTGTGCTCCTAATTTCAAAAACACAATGGCGATAACACCATTCACAAAACAACAGTTATTACCTCAAGAAGAAAAACTTGAAATAACAAGGCATAAAAGTGACCTTTTCATTGGTATTCCAAAAGAAAATAGTCACCAAGAACGCCGAATTTGCCTCACACCTGATGCTGTAAATTCACTGACTTATCATGGTCATCGTGTCATGATAGAATCAGGAGCTGGAGAAAGTTCTAGTTATTTTGACAAAGAATATGCCGATGCGGGTGCTGAAATCACTAAGGATACTAAGAAAGTTTTCAGCTGTCCAATGATTTTAAAAGTCGAGCCACCTACCTTGGCAGAAATAGAACTGATTAGTCCGCAAGCCATTTTATTGTCGACTATTCAGATAAAAACTCGAAAGAAAGCTTATTTTACGGCTTTGGCCAAAAAAAAAATTACCGCTCTTGCTTTCGAATATATAAAAGACGAAGATGGTTCTTATCCTGCTGTGAAATCGTTGAGCGAAATTGCCGGAACGGCTTCGATATTGATTGCTGCCGAATTGATGATTACCAATGAATTTGGAAAAGGATTATTATTTGGCAATATTACTGGCGTCCCTCCTACCGATGTCGTCATTATTGGAGCAGGAACTGTTGGCGAATTTGCCGCAAAAACCGCAATTGGTTTAGGGGCAAATGTAAAAGTTTTTGATAATTCGATTACTAAATTACGCCGCTTACAAAATAACTTAACCCAAAGAATCTTCACATCGACCATACAACCAAAATCATTATTGAAAGCACTTAGACGTTGCGACGTAGCTATTGGCGCCATGCGAGGCAAAGAACGTTGCCCCGTAATTGTTACCGAAACTATGGTAGAACACATGAAAAAAGGAGCAGTAATTGTCGATGTGAGCATTGATACTGGAGGTTGTTTTGAAACTTCGGAAGTAACAACTCATGAAAAGCCAACTTTTGTAAAAAGTAATGTCTTGCATTATTGCGTTCCCAATATCCCTTCAAGATATTCAAAAACAGCTTCGCTTTCGATAAGTAATATTATTACACCTTTTCTGTTACAGATTGCTGAAGATGGAGGGATAGAAAGTGCTATTCGTCGAAATTTAGGTCTTAAGCATGGCGTTTATCTTTATCATGGAATTCTTACCAACAAAGCCATTGGCGATTGGTTTGACTTACCTAATAACGATATTAATTTAATCGTATTTTAAATAAACATTCTTTTACCTTTGCCAAAAAATTAATTTATGAAATCGCCACTGAAAAAAGTTTGTTGCAAACAAACACAGATAAATAAAAAGGCGATACCATATACGACAATTAACAAATAATTTTTACATACATGAAATTTGCACATCGTTTTGCTTATTATTTATTAGGACTAATAATGGGTTCGTTCTTTGTTGCCGCAGTTTTTAGCGGAAAAGACACCCGTTGTAACTATTTTCCAAATGCTAGAGTTTTGAATGATTTAAGAAACAAACCGTTTGGTTATTCCGATAAAGCATCTCTAGAATTATCAAAAAAATGGATAGACACTACGGATATAAAAAACACTTTGAAATTTGGAGACGTCGATTTTGACCAAAGTAATATCAAAGTTGGAAACGGGAAAATATATATTATTGAAGGAAAAACCGTAAAAAATCAAAAAATAATTCTTAAAGTGATTAACTATCCTGAAAAAGCCGTTTTAGATGAGATAATCAAAAAATAAATAAACTATCCTAAAAAAGGGTATTCGTTTAAAAATAATTGGGTTTGACTTTTTAATTAAAGTTGAACCCTTTTTTTATAAATAGAAATGAATGTGTATGAATCAATTATAAATTTAAAATTACTCTTTTAACATTGATCCGCTGATACAAATAAGTAAATTTTAAACCTCTTCGCCCACAAAATTATACAAAAAATACAATTTATCTTATAAAGATACCTTTTTGTATTTTCAAACCTTATTAGTTGTAACTTACAAAAAATAAAGGATTTATGCTGATTTATTCACTTAAAAACAATACTGAATTTATCATTTTTTTTCTAAAATTACAAAAAAAACAATATGTGAATTATATAACTTTTTTCTAAAGTTATATAATTCACACCGAAGAAAATCGTCCGACTTTTACATAATCCCTTAAAAAAAAGAATTTGAAATTATATATCAAATATATGGTCAGTAATCGCTGCAAAATGGCGGTAAAAGAGGAGTTAAAGAAACTTGGTTTGCACTTTATCGTTGTCGATTTAGGCGAAGTAGAGATTATGGAAAATATTTCGATGGAGAAACGCGAACTATTGAAAGCTAATTTGCTTAATTCAGGACTTGAATTAATGGATGATAGAAAAGCAATGCTGATCGAAAAAATCAAAAATGTAATTATCGAAATGGTGCATCACTCCGATGAAATTATTAAGGTGAATTTTTCTGATTACTTAAGTGAGAAAATGAATCACGATTATACCTATTTGTCGAATTTATTTTCGGAAGTTCAAGGAACTACAATTGAACATTTTATAATTTCTCACAAAATTGAGCGCATCAAAGAATTAATTATTTACGGCGAACATAATATAACTGAAATCGCTTGGAAAATGGGTTATAGCAGTGTGGCGCATTTATCTAGTCAGTTTAAAAAAGTGACAGGACTTTCGCCTTCTCATTTTAAACAATTGAAGAACAAAAGACGAAGTCCAATTGAGGATATTTAAATCTATTAAACTTAATTAAAAAGGCATAAATTAATTTTCACAAAAGCATTATGAAATTAACAATAGAAAAAAAGACAACTTTCTTCTACATACTTTCCGCCATTATACTGATCCCAATATTGGTGACTTTCTACAATAATGGTCAAAAAGTTATCATTTCAAATGATAAAATGATGCACACTCATGAAGTCATTAGTAAAAGTAATGAAGTTTTAATTGATGCCCTGAATATTGAAACTGGATTTAGAGGCTACCTATTATCTGGAGAAGATATTTTTTTACAACCTTTTAAAAGTGCCGAAACTAAAATATATGTTGATTTAGACGAATTGACATCACTCACAAAAGACAATTTAGCACAGCAAAAACGAATTGATTTATTAAAAAAAGCAGTTACAGAAAGATTAATTTTTACAAAAAAATATATA
>CAILTC010000605.1 GCA_903837025.1 uncultured Bacteroidota bacterium
ACACCACCACTTATGTGTGCGTGAGGTAAATTTTCTCGAACCCATTTGGTTCCTCTGAAGAAATCCAAAGCATTCAAGCGGTGTTCTTCCATCCCTGTTGCTACGGGAAATATATTCAAATCGAAAATTATATCCTGAGGAGGAAAACCCACTTTATGAACCAAAATATTGTATGAACGTTGGCAAATTTCAATACGTCTTTCATAATTATCGGCTTGACCCACTTCATCAAAAGCCATAATAATGGCTGCTGCTCCGTAGCGTTTAATCAATTTGGCGTGGTGAATAAAAGCTTCTTCTCCTTCTTTTAATGAAATCGAGTTGACCACACTTTTCCCTTGCACGACTTTCAAACCGGCTTCAATAATAGCCCATTTCGAGCTGTCGATCATAATAGGCACACGAGAAATGTCCGGTTCGGCAGCAATCAAGTTTAAGAATTTTGTCATTGCATATTCACCATCAAGCATTCCTTCATCCATATTAATATCGATGATTTGCGCGCCTCCTTCTACTTGCTCTTTGGCAATGCTCAATGCTTCTTCGTATTTTTCTTCCTTAATTAATCGAAGAAATTTTCTAGAACCAGTCACGTTGGTACGTTCCCCAACATTAACAAATACGCTTTCCGGCGTAATGATTAAGGGTTCTAATCCCGATAAAACTAGGTTTCTTCTTTTTTCTGCTTCTGCCATTTTTTTTATTTTATTTATTTACAACAACGGAATAAATTCCGTTGCTACAAAATGTATCGTTTCTCTGGAACTTATTGTTCTATTTAAGCTCTCGTTTGTCATTTCGACGAAGGAGAAATCGCATTAGTTGCTCACTTTTGTTTCTCTCGTTATGTGATTTCTCCCGTTGGTCGAAATGACAAAATCAAGCTTATATTCTCTTTATGGGATTGCAAATCCAATCTATCAGATCTTTTTATTCAAAACCTAATTCTTCATCTGAAATCACATTTAGATTTATCAAAGTGCCAATTGTTTTTTCAATTTTTTTAAATGCTTTAAGTAATTCAATTACATTAACATCCTTTGAATCTTCAAAATACTTAATATCAAAATCATAAACTTCTCCGATATCAAAAACCTTATCGACATCATTCATTTCTCCTGACATTGATAAATTGAGGATTTGAGAAAAAATTTCTTCTCTAATGTTTTGAAGTTCATTTATTGATTCGATTAATTGTTGCCTATAACTCATTTGCTTTTACTTTGTTTTTGAATTTTTAAACTTTTCCCAACAGCAAATAATACTTTATCAACGTAATACGAGTAATCTTTATCAATACGAAGAGTTTCCTTTAAATCCGTTTTTAACCATCTTTTATAACCTTCAATTATAGAATTCTCTTTTTTGGTTATTATTGAGAGCTTTCTTAATCTTTCAATTTCAACAGGATTACCATCAGCCTTATAAATTCCAAACGCGCGCAATGTATGTTGATCTATAATTGGATTTCCTTTTTTGGTTAAATATTTTCCGAATTGATAAAAAACAATTCCAGATTCTTTATAATCTTCGTTTTCTTCAGAAACAATACCATTAATTATATGTTTTATTTTTATCAAATCTCCATTTTTCCACAAAACTGCATACAATAATTTTGATAAAGCATCACCTTCAAAATTGGGGGCTAATTGATTTTCATCTGTTATTATTCCGTTTTTTTTTAACGCATCAATTTCTTCCTTTTCTATTTTAAATTCTATTTGTGGATAAGCCACATCAGACATTTTGTATTTTTCAAAATCTAATAAAATACTCCTAACATCTTCAACATTATTTGCTTCCTCTATTTTTTTAAAAACTTGATTCACTTTTTCCATAAAACATTTTATTATTCTACAAAACTTAAATAGGCAAATTGCAATCCGTGCCCCATTTGAATCGTTTCGTTTTACATCACCACCCTAGAAACTCTCGGCTTATAATCCTTTGCAATATCAGCAATTAATTTGATGTGATTTGGAGTTGTTCCGCAACAACCGCCTATGATGTTTATTAAATTATCTTCTAAATAAGAGCGTATTTGCGCTTGCATTTGCTCTGGTGTTTCGTCGTATTCTCCAAAAGCGTTTGGCAATCCTGCATTAGGATGTGCAGACACATTGAATGAAGTATTTTGCGACAAAGTTTGCAAATACGGTTTCAACAAATCAGCTCCCAAAGCACAATTGAAACCTACGCTCAACAACGGAATATGTGAAACCGAAACCAAGAAAGCTTCTACCGTTTGCCCTGAAAGTGTTCTTCCCGAAGCATCAGTAATCGTTCCTGAAACCATGATTGGAATATCGATTTTGCGTTCATCTTTTACTTCTTCAATAGCGAAAAGGGCTGCTTTTGCATTTAAAGTATCAAAAATAGTTTCTACCAAAAGTAAATCTACTCCTCCATCTAACAAAGCTTCGACTTGTTGTTTATAAGCAATTCGTAAATCATCAAAAGTTACCGCTCTGTAACCTGGATCGTTTACGTCTGGCGACATACTTGCCGTTCTGTTTGTTGGCCCAATCGAACCCGCAACAAAACGAGGTTTGTCTGGATTTTTTGCTGTGAATTCATCGGCTACTTCTCGTGCAATTTTTGCTGATTCGTAGTTGAGTTCATATACAAATTCTTCGAGATGATAATCCGCCATTCCGATAGTTGTTCCAGAAAACGTATTCGTTTCGACGATATCTGCACCAGCTTCAAAGTAGGCTGCGTGAACTTCTTTTATAGCCTTTGGCTGGGTTATGGACAACAAATCATTATTCCCTTTGAGCGAATGTGGAAAGTCTTTGAAACGTTCTCCTCGAAAATCTTCTTCGGAAAAATTATAGCGTTGCAACATCGTTCCCATTGCTCCGTCGAGTACGAGAATTCGTTTTTTGATTTCTTCTTGAATGTTTGGCATAACTTATTTTTTAACCACTATGACGCGAAGGCGTAAAGGTATCTCGTTAATTTTGATGAGTATTATATTTTTGATTAGCCTAAAAATGAACCGTTTCGACACCATTTATTGCTATAAAATAATCGCTGCAAAGTAAAGACATAGCGCGATTAATCGCAAACATAAGGAGTGTTTATTGTTTGCCTTTTAAAGCTTGGGTGATTTCGTTCATTTTTTGAACTTTTTCTTCGAAATTTCCTTTTAAGGTTTTACGATATTCATTCAGGTTTTCGACCATTGAATTGATATCATCCGGGATTATTTCTTCGAAGAATTCGCGTAATCTTTTGGCAGTTGTTGGTGATTTTCCGTTGGTCGAAATGGCAATTTTTACGTGTCCTTTGGTCACGATTCCGCCTAAATAATAATCGCATAATGGCGGAGTATCGGCGATATTGCAAATTAAATATCTTTTTCGAGCCAGGTCATAAACGCGTTTATTGACTTTTAAATCGTCGGTGCAAGCGATAACCATGTGTCGTTTGCGTAGCATCCAGCGATTGAATTTTTTGTACGTCAGTTGTACCGAAGGATGTTTTTGCGCTAGTTCTTCTAATTGTGGAAGAAACTTTGGCGCAACGACCTCAACATTGGCATTTGGACTGGATTTGAGCATAAAAGACAATTTTTCTAGACCTACATTTCCTCCGCCCACAAGTAGCACATTGAGTTGGTGTAGTTTTAAAAAAATTGGGTATAGCTCGTTCCTCTCCCCAGCCACGCCAAGAAGTGGTGCCGAGTCCTGAATATTGGAATGTGATTCGTTTTTTGACATTATTCTAATTTAACTTTCCGTTACTAATACCTTATTAGCAAATAAAAACAACCTTATTTTACTTTTAAACCACTAAGAAATTAAGGTTTATTAAGGCTAAAAACTTAATTCTCTTAATTTCTTAATGGTTTAAAAAATAATTTTTTGTCCGCCTAGCGGACCAATATACTATTCTCGTGCGTAAACTTTACTAGAAATAAATTCCTCATTAAAGTTTTTTAGCTTATTACTTTCTCGTACCACTTCGCCAATTACAATAATCGCGGGTGAACTCAAACCATTTGCAGCGACTACGTTCGCAATCGTGTTTATGGTTCCAACGCCTACTTTTTCGTTGGGTAAAGTACCGTTTTGAATAATCGCAACGGGGGTTTCGCCTTTGGATTCGTTTTGAAAAAGAGCTACGATTTGTTCCAATTTACTCATTCCCATCAAAATCACAACGGTTGCCGATGATTGGGCTGCGAGAGCGATATCTTTAGACAAATTCCGATCTGAAGTGGTGCCTGTGATAACCCAAAAACTTTCGGAAACACCTCTTTTTGTCAATGAAATCCCTTGATTTGCTGGAACGGCAATCGAGGATGAAATTCCCGGAATTACTGTTGTAGCAATTCCGAAACTTTCAATGTATTCGATTTCTTCACTTCCACGACCAAAAATAAAAGGATCTCCTCCTTTTAATCGCACCACATTTCCGTAAGTCAATGCGTTGTCAACAATCAATTGATTGATTTCATCTTGC
>CAILTC010000606.1 GCA_903837025.1 uncultured Bacteroidota bacterium
GTCATTGGCAACCCATAACCCATAAATTTTAACCTATAACCTAAAAAAAAATGGGAATTTTCAAAATAGAAGGAGGCGTTCCGCTTAAAGGAGAAATTACGCCACAAGGAGCCAAAAATGAAGCCTTACAAATATTATGCGCTATATTATTGACGTCTGAAAAAGTGACTATCAATAATATTCCGGATATAATCGACATCAATAAACTGATTACGCTTTTGGGTAATTTAGGCGTTAAAATCCAAAAAACTGGACATGGATCTTATACTTTTCAAGCTGACGAAGTCAATGTAAACTATCTAGAAACAGAAGCTTTCAAGAAAGAAGGAGGATCATTAAGAGGATCGATTATGATTGTTGGACCGCTTTTGGCACGCTTTGGAAAAGGATATATCCCAAAACCAGGTGGCGACAAAATAGGCCGAAGAAGATTAGATACTCACTTTGAAGGATTTATAAATCTTGGCGCAAAATTTCGCTACAACAGAGAAGATCACTTTTATGGTGTGGAAGCTCCAGAAGGATTGATTGGTGCCGATATGCTATTAGACGAAGCATCGGTAACTGGAACCGCAAATATTGTTATGGCTGCTGTTTTGGCTAAAGGAACAACGACAATTTATAATGCGGCTTGCGAACCTTATTTGCAACAATTGTGCAAAATGATGAATGCAATGGGAGCAAAAGTTTCAGGCATTGGATCCAACTTATTAACCATTGAAGGGGTAGAAAGTCTTGGTGGTTGCACCCACAGAATTCTTCCGGATATGATCGAAATAGGAAGCTGGATTGGTCTTGCTGCAATGACCCGAAGCGAAATCACCATTAAAGACGTGAGCTGGGAAAATCTTGGATTGATTCCGAATGTTTTTAGAAAACTAGGAATTACTTTAGAAAAAAGAGGAGACGATATTTATATTCCTGCACACAAAGACGGTTATCAGGTAAAAACAGATATTGATGGTTCGATACTTACCATATCCGATGCGCCATGGCCTGGATTTACTCCCGATTTATTGAGTATTGTTCTCGTTGTAGCTACACAAGCCAAAGGAGATGTTCTTATTCATCAAAAAATGTTTGAAAGCAGATTGTTTTTCGTTGATAAATTGATTGATATGGGTGCCAAAATTATTTTGTGCGATCCGCACAGAGCTGTTGTCATTGGTCATGATTTTAAATCACAATTAAAAGCCACAACAATGTCATCTCCGGATATTAGAGCGGGAATTTCATTATTAATTGCTGCACTTTCGGCAAAAGGAACCAGCACTATTCAAAATATTGAGCAAATCGATAGAGGTTACGAACGTATTGACGAACGATTGAGAGCTATTGGCGCAAAAATCGTAAGAGCATAATTTTTTAAATTTTCGACGGTTTCAGGCGATAGTGCAATATCTAAAGTTAAGGATAAATTTGATTAACGATTTATGATTAACGATTTTTGACCCGAGAGCTTCGCTCGAACTGGCGGAGCAAATCTAAAATCGTTAATCTACATTCAAAAATCATTTAAAGTAATTAAATTTCAACCCTCAAGCCCCTCCGGTTTCAACTCGGGGGAGCGAAAGTACACAAAACAAGAACCTTCACAAAGTAGCAATTTTCCAAATAAAATGACAAACGAACAAACCGCAGTAAAAGCAACTTATTTCAGTATAATAAGTAATGCTGCTTTGGCACTAATCAAAGGACTAGCCGGTTTTTTTGGAAATTCGTATGCGCTTACCGCCGATGCAATCGAATCGACAACCGATATTTTCTCTTCCTTATTGGTGCTATTTGGTATCAAATATTCGAATAAACCTGCCGACGAAAACCATCCTTATGGTCACGGTCGCGCAGAACCTTTAGTCACCTTTGTAGTCGTTGGCTTTTTAATTACATCGGCGACAATAATTGCTTACGAAAGCATTAGCAATATTAGAACCCCTCACGAATTACCAAAATCTTGGACACTTATTGTTCTTGGCATCATAATTCTTTGGAAAGAATATTCCTTTCGATTGGTATTAAAAAGAAGCAAAGAAAGCAACAGTTCTTCGCTAAGAGCCGATGCTTGGCATCATAGAAGCGATGCAATAACCTCTGTTGCCGCATTTATTGGAATTTCAATTGCTTTGATTTTAGGAAAAGGATACGAATCTGCCGATGATTGGGCAGCGCTTTTTGCCGCAGGTTTTATACTTTACAATAGCTACATGATTTTTAGACCAGCGCTTGGCGAAATAATGGACGAGCATTTATATGACGATTTAATTGTTGAAATCAGAAAAATTGCGCTTCATGTTGAAGGAGTGGTAAATACTGAAAAATGTTTTATTCGTAAAGCAGGCATGAAATACCATGTGGATTTACATGCTATTGTAAATTCGGAAATTTCAGTAAGAGAAGGTCACGAAATATCCCATTTACTAAAAGATACTTTGCGAAAAGAAATTCCTGAAATAGGACATGTTTTAATTCATATCGAACCTACGAAATATTAGAATTTGAATCCAAAAATAATTCCATCCCCTTGATAACCATTCTGATAAGACCGGATATAATCTAAGCGAAATAACTTAAATTTCCCGAAACCAAGATTATCCAAACCAATCGTAACCTCTGAATAAGGCTTTTTATCAGGGATTGCAAGTGTATGAAATCCTAAAACTAAAGTCGAATTTAATTTGTTCAGCAACGGAATTTTATTCATAATATATCCTTTGTCATTATGTTCTAAATGCGCTTCGAAATATTTATTATTCGTGCTATTTGTATAATACGGCATTAGATTAAAAACGTTCAAATAACGATTACCAAGTCCTATGTTTGTTTGGTTCCCGTTGAAATGCTTATAATCAGCAAATGAAATATTATCTCCATGTATGAAAAAGCCAGTTTTCAAATTGATTCCCAATATTCCTTTATTACCCACATTAAAATCATATTTAATCTGAGTTGAAACCAGTTGGTATTCATACTTTTTTTCGTTGGATGCAAAGGCCTTTTCATATCCAAAATATAAGGTTGGATAGTTATCATTTTGGATATTTATTTTTCCGTCTGGTCGTGTGATGTATTTATTTCCAAAATTTATTCTTGCGGAAAGAGTGGCTTTTGTGAGATGATGTTCAGCAAAAGAAGGTGTCAAACGATCATTGGGCAACAACGGATTATTAGAAGTATAAGGAGATTCATCGGCCAAAAAAACATAATTTGTAGTATTAAATAAAGCTTTGCGTTGCTGGTATTCTAGCTTTCCGTTGAGGTACAAACCATTGCTAACATCTTGCCCATACGTAAATCCTACAAATTCTTTATCATACAATTTCATGTAATTTTCTTTAAAAAAAACACTAATCATCGAATTTATAAATTTATTAATTGGTTCCTCCGAATTAAATTGTTCTACTTTCGTCCCTCCAA
>CAILTC010000607.1 GCA_903837025.1 uncultured Bacteroidota bacterium
GATAGAACCTGAAATGGTAAACCCGAAAAGCGAATTGTATGAAAAACATTTAGACTGGGTTATTCGTCAACCTCAAAGACCGGAGATTTATTATATAAACCAATTAGTTTTAGACTTATCAAATCCCGAAGTACAAGAGTTTGTTTTTGGAATTGTAGATAACTTATTTGTTAAAAATCCCGAATTGGGGTTTATAAAATGGGATTGTAATGCTACCATTTACAATGCTTATTCGGCTTATCTCAATAAAAAAGGGTTATCACAATCTAATTTGTATGTAGATTACACCCGAGGATTGTATAAAGTTTTGCAACGGATTCGTGCCAAATATCCAAAAGTTCCAATGATGTTATGTTCTGGTGGCGGCGGTCGTGGCGATTATGAATTCTTGAAGTATTTTACAGAATTTTGGCCAACGGATGATACCGAACCATTAGAAAGAATATTTGTACAATGGGATTACTCCTATTTCTTTCCTTCGATTGCGACTTGTAACCACGTTACCGATTGGGGAAAACAACCGCTAAAATTTAGAGTGGATGTGGCAAGTATGGGAAAATTAGGTTTTGATATTGTAGCGAGCAAATTAAACCCTGATGATAAAACATTTTGCAAACAAGCGATTTCTAATTACAACTCGTATAAAGATATTGTTTGGCATGGCGACATGTATCGCTTAGTGAATCCTCATGAAAATGATATTGCAGCTTTGATGTATGTAAATCTAGAAAAGAATAAAGCAATTGTATTTAATTACTTGGTTAATAATCGATTTAACATAACGGCAACAGAGCGACCAGTGGTATTAAATGGATTAAATCCAAAGAAAAAATATACGGTTAAAGAAATTAACTTATTCCCAGAAACGACCTCAACAATTGATTCTAATAAAGTTTACTCAGGGGATTTCCTGATGAAAGTAGGAATAAATCCGAATGTGAATTTAAAACGAACTAGCGTAGTTTTAGAGATAAACGAAGTTCAATAAGCATATTCGAAAATTATTAAATGGGTTCTACTTTGATAACAAAGTAGAACCCATTTTTTTAGCAATTATATTTCTATAATGTTGCATTGAAAATAGAATCAAATTCTTTATCATAATTTACTACTAAAATTATATAAATTTTAAGAGTATTGAATAATTATCATTCAATTATACTGTTAATTTAAGATAAATATACCCAAAAACAACACCAAAATAAGTGTTAAAAGCCAGTAAAACCAATGAACACATCCCTTTTCAGACAAAGTGGGATTAAGATGTTAAAAAACTACTGAAAACAAGCCAGAACAAACAAATGTGTTTTTTTATTACTTATTTTTTATACATAGTATAATTTTAAAGGGAATTTTTTATGAGATTAATTTCGAAATCGAAAACGTTTTCGGCGCTACGAAAACGTTAAAGTTACAGTTTTCTTAATATTATCATAGTTTTATTATTTATGTTTGAACAGTTATTTAAACTAATTAAATATAATTACTAACCAAACTTATTTATTACGTATGAAAAATAGTCTAATTAAAGGCTTGATGGTGTTTCTAACGATGCTATGTACTAGTTTGGCATATTCGCAAGATGTGTCAGGTACAGTATCTGATTCTAGTGGTCCACTTCCAGGGGCTTCTGTTTTAGTAAAAGGAACAACAAATGGAGCACAAACCGATCTGGATGGTAAATTTACGATCAAAAAAGTAGGACCAAATGCAGTTTTAGTTTTCAGTTTTATTGGACTAAAATCGCAAGAGGTTAAAGTGGCAGGAAAAAGTTCTGTAAAAGTAACTTTAAGTGCTGATTCTGCAGAATTAAAAGAAGTAGTCGTTATCGGTTACGGTAGCACTACAAAGAAAGATGCAACTGGTGCAGTGGATCAATTGAGTTCAAAGAAATTTGATAATGTTGCTGCCACAAACCCTGCATCATTATTGCAAGGAAAAGTTTCTGGTGTACAAGTTACTACAACTAGTGGTGAACCAGGTGCTGCAATGTCAGTAAGGATTCGTGGTAATGGATCGTTGCGTTCAGGTAACGGACCATTAGTTGTTGTTGATGGTGTACCATTAGGTGGGGGAAATGTTTCTTCAGGTTCAGATGTTGGACTAGGAGCTACTTCAGCTAAAGATCCTTTAAGCTACATCAATCAAAATGACATCGAAAGCATGTCTATTTTGAAAGATGCTTCTTCTACAGCTATCTACGGTTCTCGTGGTGCTAATGGCGTTATCATTATAACAACTAAAAAAGGAAAATCTAAAGAACCAGAATTAACTTATTCTACTTCTTACCAAATTGGGAATTATGCAAGTAAATTTAATGTATTAAATGCTGCTCAATTTACTTCTTTAACTCCTACTGCTGATCATTTAGGTGGAAATTTTGATTGGAAAAAAGAAGTTTTACAAACAAGCACCTCTATGAATCATGATTTGGCTTATTCTAGTTCAACTGATAAATCAAATACAAGAGTATCTTTAGGTATGACTAATACAGATGGTCTTATTAAAACAACAGGATTAAATAAATATACTGCCTCTTTGTACAATTCAAATGATTTACTAAATGGTGCTTTAAAAATTGAAACACGTTTGGCTTATACAGAATTGTCAGATACAAGAACATTGAATTCAAACAATACAGGTTATATCGGTAATGTAATTGGTGCTGCCTTGTATTGGAATCCAACTGCTTCTGTGCAGAATGCTGACGGAACTTATGCATTTCAAGGAAACACTATTTTGAATCCTGTTCAATTAATGCATGCTTATACTAATAAAGGAGATTTAACAAAATTCATTGGTAATCTTACTGCAACTTTGAAATTGACAAGTGCTTTAAAATATAAATTCTTACTTGGTATAGAACAATCAAAATCTTATGCAACAACTCAATTACTTCCATCAATCCCTATTAGTGGTGTTGGTATAGGAAGTAATCCATCTGATGGACAACAATATTTTGGTCTTGCACAAATAAATTCTGATTTAAGAGATAATAAAACAATCGAACATAATTTAACGTATGATAAAGATTTTTCTAGTAAATTTCATTTGAATGCACTTGTAGGTTATTCTTATTATAATTATTTATCTCGTGGTAGTTTCATGTCTGCTACAGGATTTCCAGCTTCTCAAACTAATTTAGTTGATGATATTTCTGGAGGGATTCCAAGTATGAATGTAGAAACATCTTATAAAACTATACTTGAAACACAATCCGTTTTTGCTAGAGCTTCATTGGCATTTGCAAACAAATTAAATTTAGATTTAACTGTTAGAAGAGATGGATCTTCAAATAATGCTGCAGGTAAAAAATATGCAAATTTCCCATCAGCAGGTTTAGGATATAAACTTGTTGATAGCAAAGAAGGCTTAGTAAATGATTTGAAATTAAGATTGAATGTGGGTAAAACAGGTAACTCTAATTTTCCAATAAATTCATCTGTAGGTGTTTTATCTTATGCTGGACCTAATGGATTCAACATCATAAACAATGCAAATTCTCAGATTACTTGGGAGGTTTCTACTTCTTATGGAATTGGTACTGATTTCACATTAGTTCATAATAGATTATCAGGAAGTATTGATTATTTCTACAAAGATACCAATAATCTAATTGTACCTTTAGCTTCGTCTTCAGGACAACCTTCTCCTGTTGGAATTAAATACACAAACATTGCTGGTGATTTGATTAACAAAGGCTTAGAGGTTGGTTTGAACTTCAAAGCAATTGACACTCAAGATTTAAGATGGGATATCTCTGGTAACATGGCATTTTTAGCAAATAAAATGACAAAAATGACATCAAATGCACTTCCTGCAGGAACTGTTGACGGTCAAGGTTTGTCGAATGCTTATGTAGAAACCATTCAAAACAATACTCCTTTATATACTTACAACATTCCTGTATTCAAAGGATATGATTCAAATGGTCAATCACAATACATTAACCCTGATGGATCAGTAGTGGGTTCAGCAAATGCACAAAACACACTTTCTAACAAACAAGCATTGCCTACAATGACAGCTGGTATTTCGACAAGTGTATCTTATAAAAACTGGGATTTCTCTACTTCTATGTATGGTGCTTTTGGTAACTACATATATAATAATACTGCTAATGCCTTGTTTTATCAAGGAGCATTTGGAGGAAAAAATAGTACTATGGCTGTTGCAACTTCAGCTCAAAACGCATCTGATGCAAACACTCCATCAACTAAATACTTAGAAAAAGGAGATTTCATGAGAATGGGTAATTTAACAATAGGTTATACCTTCAAAAACTTAGAAAAATATAAAATCAGATCGGCTCGTTTCTATGTAAACGGTTCAAATCTATTTGTTCTTACTAAATATACTGGATTTGATCCAGAGGTAGATACTGATAAAACCTTGAATGGTATTCCTTCTGCAGGTATTGATTATTTATCATATCCAAAAGCAAGAAGTTTCGCACTGGGTCTTAACGTAACATTTTAATTATTAAAAAAAATGAAAAAGATAAATTTTATAAAATACGGATTATTTGCTAGTGTACTAACACTTGGATTTAGTTGTTCGAATCTAGACGAAAAAGTTCTAGACGGAACTACATTAGATAAAGCAGATCCAAATGCAATTTTAACATCAGCTTATAACGGACTTCGATCAATAGAAAATCAGGATGGTGTTTATGCTATTGATGAAATTTCTGCAGATTCAATGTTACTTCCAACTCGTGGAGGTGACTGGGGTGATGGCGGAAACTGGCTTATAGATCACAGTCATACCTGGACACCAACCAGTAGAGAAATTAATACTTGTTGGAATAACACTTTATCTGGTGTTTACAGTTGTGACCTTGCTTTAGGGATAGCTGGTCTTTCTTCTGAAAAAACAGCAGAGGCTTTATTCTTGAAATCATATTACTATTATATAGCAATTGATTTCTTTGGTCAAGTACCTTATCGTCCAGCAGGAAGTTCTCCTGATGCTTATCCTTTAGTCTGGACTTCAGCTCAAGCTACTGAACAAGTGATTACTTGGTTACAAACGGCTTTGCCTAATTTACCTGAAAAAACAGATGCTTCGTTTGCCAATAAAGATGCAGCTCGTTTCTTATTAGCTAAATTATTCTTAAACAAAGCTGTTTTTGAATCTCCTACTCACGTAGCTGGTTCTTTTAATGCTGCTGATATGACGCAAGTAGTTACTTATGTTGACCAAATAACTGCTGCTGGAAAATCAACTTTAGCCCCTGATTATTGGGATAACTTTGTTCCAACGAACAATAACTCAGCTGAAATTATATTTTCATCAAAAAATATTCGTGGGGTATCAATGGGACCTATTCGTGCAAGATGGTATGCTGGTGCTCACTACAACCAAACACCAAGTGGATGGAATGGTTACGCTGTAATGGCTGATTATTATGCTTCTTTCGATCCTGCGGATAGAAGGATTAAAAATAACGATGCGTCTGTAATTGCAGCTTTTGGTAACCCAATGGGTATGCAAATTGGCCAACAATATGCTCCAGGAGGAACTATAGCTTTAATTTCTAGAGCTCAAAATGGTAGTCTTCCTTTAGTATTTACAGCTAATACTATACCAGATAGTCAAACAATCGTTAATACTCCAGATATTGAAACTGCAGGTATCCGACCACAAAAATACGTACCAGATTCAGCTAATATTGACGCACCAGAAAACGATTATGTATTCTTCCGTTATGCAGATGCTTTGTTAATGAAAGCAGAAGCAATCGCTAGAGGAGGTTCAGGTAGTTTAGGAACAATTGCAACTCAATTGCATAGCCGCCCTGGAATTACTTCACCTATTGACTTAACAACTTTAGCAGGTATTAACCTTGAAAGGGCTCATGAGTTATGGGGAGAAGGATGGAGAAGAAATGATATGATTCGTTTTGGAACTTATAACAACGATAGATTAGGTATGCACAATACCGACACTTATCGTTATATTTTACCTATACCAGCTGCGGCTTTGACGAATCCGAATATTCATCAAAACCCTGGTTATTAAAAATTTGTTTATTTTTTTGGTTTATGTTAGTATAAAGAGGGTAATTTATTACCCTCTTTATTATTTATACAAATCTTGAATTGTATAACTCAATTCCTTATTATTTTTAAATTTCCATTTACAATTATTTCTAAATTAAAATATTTTTTGCATCTTTTTACATAATTCTACTATCATTAAGCATTTGTTTTCTTTAATATATAA
>CAILTC010000608.1 GCA_903837025.1 uncultured Bacteroidota bacterium
AAAATATATATATTTTTAATTTATCGTCTCCCCATTCGCAACACCATCTGCATCTGGATTTACAAAAACCAATTTCCCTTCGGCATTGGTAGTCATCAAAATCATTCCTTGACTTTCTACGCCACGAAGCGCTCTCGGAGCCAAATTCACTAAAACAGTCACGCGTTTCCCAACGATTTCCTCTGGTGAAAAACTCTCCGCAATTCCCGAAACAATAGTACGAACGTCAATTCCGGTATCCACTTTCAAAATCAACAATTTGTTGGCTTTTGGCATTTTTTCGGCTTCTAGAATCGTTCCTACACGCAAATCCATTTTGGCGAAATCATCAAACTGAATCAATTCTTTTTGAGGTTCGGCCACCTTATTTTCGGCAATATTAGCCGTTTTTGTAGCTTCCAATTTGTCGATTTGTTTTTGAATTTCTTCATCTTCAATTTTGGCGAAAAGCAATTCCGCCACACCGATTTGGTGTCCTGCGGGAATTAAATCGGAATTTGTAGCAACATCATTCCACGTCGTTTTCCCCGTAGAGACGTTGCAATGCAACGTCTTTACCAATTTAGCAGCCGTAAAAGGCAGAAACGGTTCACATAAAACCTGTAAAGCCGCAGCAATTTGCAAAGCCACATACATTTGGGTTTGCACACGAGCTGGATCTGTTTTTATCATTTTCCAAGGCTCTTCGTCGGCAAGATATTTATTTCCCAATCGGGCCACATTCATCAATTCGCCCAAAGCTTCCCGGAATCTATATCGCTCAATCGAACTCGAAATCACAGCTGGATACGCTTTCAATTCGGTCAAAGTCGCCGTATCCACTTCCGAAAATTCGTTTGGACTTGGCACAATTCCTTCGTAATATTTATGGGTCAAAACCACCACACGATTAATGAAGTTTCCAAAAATCGCCACTAATTCGTTATTGTTTCTCGCCTGAAAATCTTTCCAAGTAAAATCATTATCCTTGGTTTCTGGCGCATTCGATGTCAACGCATAACGCAAAACATCTTGCTGATTCGGAAATTCTTCCAAATATTCATGCAACCAAACTGCCCAGTTTTTAGACGTAGATAATTTATTTCCTTCTAAGTTTAAGAACTCATTGGCAGGAACATTATCCGGTAAAATATAACTTCCTTCGGCTTTCAACATCGCCGGGAAAATGATGCAATGAAATACAATATTGTCTTTCCCAATAAAGTGAACCAGTTTTGTCTCTTGATCTTTCCAGTACGGTTCCCAATCTTTTCCTTCTCTCGCAGCCCATTCTTTCGATGAAGAAATATAGCCAATAGGTGCGTCAAACCACACATATAATTTTTTTCCTTCGGCACCTTCAACCGGAACATCAATTCCCCAATCGAGGTCACGAGTTACTGCCCGAGGTTCTAATCCGCCGTCAATCCACGATTTTACTTGTCCGTAAACATTGGGTTTCCAGTCATTTTTATGTCCAACAAGAATCCATTCTTTCAAGAAATCTTCATAACGATCCAAAGGCAGAAACCAGTGTTTCGTCGATTTCAAAATAGGTGTTTCTCCCGTAATTGTCGATTTTGGATTAATCAAATCCGTAGCGTTTAAGGTAGAACCACATTTTTCGCATTGGTCACCATACGCTTCTTCGTTGCTGCATTTTGGGCAAGTTCCCACCACAAAACGATCTGCCAAAAACTGATCCGCTTTCGCATCATACAATTGCTCAGTCACTTCCTCGATAAAATCTCCTTTTTCATACAGTGTTCTAAAAAATTCCGAAGCCGTATCGTGATGAATTTTAGCCGAAGTTCTGGAATAGTTATCAAATGAAATCCCAAAATCAGAGAACGATTTTCGGATAATTCCATCATATTTATCAATTATCTCCTGAGGCGTAACCCCTTCTTTTTTGGCTTTCATCGAAATCGCCACTCCGTGTTCGTCGCTTCCGCAAACAAACAAAACGTCTCTTCCTTGCAATCTTAAATAACGAGAATAAATATCCGAAGGCACGTAAACACCCGCTAAATGGCCAATATGAATGGGTCCGTTTGTATAAGGCAACGCCGCCGTAATGGTATATCTTTTTGGATTCTGTAACATAATTCAGTTTAATTTGCTGCAAAAATAAGGAATCCAATTTTTATTTGAAGCTATTTCCCGCTATACGTTACAATCTTATTGTTTTTATAGAAAAAACAATAAGGATTTCCACTGCTATCGGGGCTAGTTGATTTGTGATTCTAATCAATTCCTCCTTTTTTATTTGGCATTGTTTATATTTGCAAACGGAATTATAATTGACATTAAATTATGGCAAAAGGATCTGAAAA
>CAILTC010000609.1 GCA_903837025.1 uncultured Bacteroidota bacterium
AAGCTTGCTTTCGATAGGTTCGCAAGAAGCCAAAAACAGTATGCATCAATTACAATATTCTCACTTATACATAAAAAGTTGGTTGTTCGGAATATTTGCAAATACCATAAATACATCGACAAAATCGGAGAGTTTTCCTGAAAAAAATTACGAAATTAAAGGCTATAATTTGGCACCAAAAATCAGTTATTTATTTTCGAAGAATACCAGCTTAGATCTGTTTTATCAGCTCCAAAACAAGCAAAATCAAACAGGAAGTTTAGAAGCATTATTACAAAACCATTTCGGAACCTCTTTTACTTATGCTGGTAAAAACAAATTAACAATGAGTGGCGAAATTTCTTTTTACCAAAATAAATTCAAAGGAAGTGAGTTTTCGTCAGTCGGGTTTCAAATGTTAGAAGGCTTACAATCTGGACAAAACCTGACTTGGAAATTGCTATTACAAAAAAACCTCACCCAATTTCTAGATATAAACCTGAATTATCAAGGAAGAAAAAGCGAATCAAACTCAACCATTCATACAGGAAACGTTCAATTAAGAGCTTACTTTTAATTTTACTGGCATTATTCTTGTTAAATATTAATTAGTTAAAGAAATTGTAGTACTTTTAATACCTAATCTAAAATATTTTATTATGAAAAAATTATTGTTGTTATGTTTAGCTTTTGCATTTTCAAACAGTTTTTATGCACAAGAAACCGCTATTAAAGAAAAAGTAGCTAAAACAAAAACTGAAAAAACGGCCCAATTAAAAGCAACTGCAACAGCTGCTGAAAAGGATGCCAAAAAACAAGCGGCTAACGAAAAAAGAAAAGCTACTATTGCAGCCAAAAAAGAGGCGGCAAATGCAACGGCAGACGTTGCAAAAGCAAAAGAAACAGCAACTGATGCTGCAAAAGAAGCGAAAAAACAAGCATCAAACGAAAAAAGAAAAGTGACTATTGCAGCAAAAAAAGAAGCAGCAAAAAATGCAATTAACACAACAACACCAGTCACTAAAGACGTAAAAGCAACTACTAAAAAAGCAGAAACAAAAATCAATGAAACTGCTGAAAAAGCCACAAAGACAGCAGATAAAATTACTGGTGAATATAAAGGTAAAAAAGTATTCACGGGTCCAAAAGGTGGAAAATATTACATTAATGCGAACGGAAATAAAACCTACATCAAAGAATAACAGGTTTTTCTATTTAAAAAAGCTGCATAAACATCCTGTTTGTGCAGCTTTTTTTATTATTAAAGAATTCTAATATTTGATAAGAGCAATAGCCTACTATTTAGTAGTAATTTATTGATAGCCACAATAAGTCTTAGCAGAAAATCTGTATTTTGCATTAAACCAAAATGGTTTCGAAGGCATCTTTTATATTAGAATCTCAATTGATAAACATCATCTAAATCCCTTTCAGAACTTATATTGACATTTAAATCTTTTACAAAACCTGAATTCAATCCATAAACCCAACCGTGCAAGGTCAAATCTTGTCCATTTTTCCATGCAGATTGAACGATGGAAGTTTTTGCTAAATCAAAAACTTGTTCTTTTACATTAATTTCAACAAAAGCATTGAAGCGTTGCGTTTCATCAGTAATTGAATTTAGGTACACATCATGTAATCGATAAACGTCTTTTATATGTCGAATCCAGTTGTCAATAATACCAATAGAATCATTCCCCATTGCAGCCTTTATACCACCGCAGCCATAATGACCGCAAACTAGTACATGTTTTACTTTTAGAACGTTGACAGCATAATCTAAAACACTCAGCATATTCATATCAGTATGCACTACCATATTGGCAATATTTCTGTGAACGAAAACCTCACCAGGCTTAGCTCCAATTATTTCATTAGCAGGAACCCTACTATCGGAACAGCCAATCCATAATAATGGTGGTGTTTGACCTTTGGCTAAATTTTCAAAATAATTTGGATCGTTAGCTAAAGAAGTTTCGACCCATATTTTATTATTGTCTAGTATATTTTTATAAAAATCTTTCATTTGTTTGTTCTATTTTAAGAATCTCTCTATTTATTTTTTAACTAAAGAGATTCTGTTAAAAATTAATTTTAATTATTGAGTAAATCATCAGAATTGATTTCTCTTTTCAGTGTTTTTCTTTTTGCGACATCATAATAATGTTCAAAAGTAACTTTGTTTGAAGTTTCATCGCTATTCTCTAATTGATACGCTTTTTTAAATCCTCTAAGCTTAACTTTTATGCTAGCGGTTTTGGCTCTAACGGTTTTGAATTCATGGATTAAATCCAAAATATCATGTGCGATATACACCGTGTCAGTTGCATCAATAATTACTTTAGAATTTTCAGGAATATGATTCAAAGTAGATTTTATTGCTGCTTTATTTAAGAAAGATACTTCTTGAGCTAAATCAATATGAATAACGTCCCCATCCTCATATACTTCTTTTCTAAAATGATAAGCCCTTTTCAGGTTTCCTTTTAAAACAAATAGAATACTGATGACAATTCCTAAAGTCACCCCTTTTAACAAATCGGTAAAAACAACAGCTAACAGGGTAGCAATAAAAGGAACAAATTGATATTTTCCTTTTTCCCAAAAATGCTTCACTGTAGATGGCTTAGCCAATTTATACCCTACCAATAGCAGTATGGCCGCTAAAGTTGCCAATGGAATTTTATTCAAAATTATAGGAATAGTCACAACACTTATCAACAATAAAACACCATGAATAATAGTTGACATTTTAGATTTTGCTCCTGAACTACTATTTGCAGACGTACGTACAATTACAGATGTTAATGGTAAACCTCCCAAAAGGGAACTTATAATATTACCAATTCCTTGTGCTTTAAGTTCTACATTAGTATCTGTATACCGTTTTTGAATATCAATCCTATCAGCTGCCTCAATGCTTAATAACGTTTCTATCGAAGCTACAACCGCAATAGTAATGGCAACAACCCAAACTTTTGGGTTTGTAACACCCGAAAAATTTGGAGTAATAATTATTTGTTTGAATTCATCCAAAGACGTAGGAACAGGCAATGAAACTAAATTTTCTTTGGCCAAAGCCAAAAAACTTCCCGTTGATATAAAAATTTCATTTAAAACAACACCAATAATTACTGCTACAAGTGCTCCTGGAACTAATTTTAATTTTTTCAAAAAAGGAAGCTTATCCCACGCAATCAATATTGCCAATGACAGGAAAGTAATAATTATAGAGCCCAATTGAATGTAATTAAAAAGGCTCAATAATGCAGAAAAAGTATTACTTCCTCCCAATTCTAGGAAAGCTTGATCCCCTTCAAAATCAGAATCATAGCCAAAAGCATGTGGTAATTGCTTAAGTATAATAATAATTCCTATTCCGGCTAACATCCCCTCAATCACATTGGTTGGAAAGTAATTTGAAATAGTTCCTGCCTTGATAAATCCCAATGCCAATTGAATTAGACCTGCAATAAATACAGCTGTTAGGAAAATATCAAAAGCACCTAAATCTGTAATTGCGGTAAGAACAATTGCTGTTAAACCAGCTGCTGGACCAGACACACTCAAATGGGATTTACTCAAATAACCCACGACTATACCGCCAATTATACCTGAGATTATACCCGAAAATAACGGCGCACCAGAAGCCATTGCAATACCTAAACACAATGGAAGCGCCACCAAAAAAACCACTAAACCAGATGGAAAATCCGATTTAAGGTTAGAAAAAAGATTAATTTTTTTTATCATAATACCTTACTGAAAAATTAAATACAAAGATTTTTTTTTACATTATTTTAATGTAAAAATTAGATTTCAAAATTTTAAAATCAACATTGTATTAAACTTCGTCAGGTGGGGGAATAAATATAGAAGACGAAATGATATCGTGCTTAGACAAATTATCAGATAATATGAGACCTGAAGGTAACTCCGATAAATCAATTATTTCATAAGCCATATCAAAATGACAGATTGCTTTAATCTGTTTGTGCATTTGTTCTTCTTCAGAAAAACTATAGCTAATAGAAGTATCCGAACTTCTTTTTATAGCACTAACAAGTGTTGGTGTTGTAAGAAAAGTAATAAAAATAAATACTAATATTCGTGCGATTAATCTCATTATTGTAAACTTAGAATTTTTAAAATGAAATCAAAAATTAGTTCGTGTAATTTAAAATAAGATTAACATCTATATTATTATCAAATAAAATTAATCCCAGTATCAATCAAAAAAGGACCTACCTTTAATTATAAATTAACAGATAATTACTAAAGAGAACTATTTCTTAAATAAAATCAAAATTTGTTTAACTTTCTTTTTTAGTCCTAACTATATTTGCTATCAAATTCATGAAGAAATTTAGAAAAAAAAATAAATCGCATTTAGAATAGCCTGTTTTCAAACTGTTAAAATAAATAAAGGTTGTTTACATTGTGTGGGAAATGTTGTTTTATTTTCTCTACACTTTGTATAGAAATGAATAAAAAATAATCCAAGAACATTACTTTTCCTTCTTCCAACTTATTTTAAATTTCGCTAATTTTAACTTAATGTTATAATAATATATTAGACATATAAAACCGCCTACTTTTGAGTAATTTTCAAACTTAAAATAGCTGAATAAAACATGGAAATAAGTTCTAATAATAAAACAATATTGATCGCTCCTTTGAATTGGGGCTTAGGTCATGCAACACGTTGTATCCCTATTATAAAAGCATTACAGGAAAACAATTACATCCCCATAATTGCTTCTGATGGAATTGCACTTGAACTATTGCGAAAAGAATTTCCTTATGTAAGAACACTCAAATTACCTTCGTACCAAATAGAATATGCCAAGGAGGGTAAAAATTTTAAATGGAAATTATTGAAGAACTTTCCAAAAATGATAAAAGCAATTTGGAACGAGAAAAAAAAGATAAAGAAATGGATAAAAAGATATGACATAGACGGGATCATTTCTGATAATCGTTTAGGTGTTTATAGTAAAAAAGTACCTTCTATATTTATTACCCATCAATTGAATGTGATGACCGGAAACACCACCTGGATTACAAGCAAATTACACCAGAATATCATAAAAAAATTTGACGAGTGTTGGGTTCCAGATTTTGAAGAAATACCCAATTTGACCGGTAAATTAGGTCATATAAAAAAGGCTGATTTCAATCTGAAATACATTGGTCCATTGAGCCGAATGAAGAAAAAAGAATTGCCAACTCAGTTCGATTTAATGATTATACTTTCGGGACCAGAACCTCAACGTGGTATATTAGAAGAAAAACTAAAAACTGAAATACTTAATTATAACGGAAGGATTGTTTTCATCAAAGGAATTGTAGAAACGGAACAAAAAAAGGAATTAATAGAAAATGTTACT
>CAILTC010000610.1 GCA_903837025.1 uncultured Bacteroidota bacterium
CGTTTTTGACTAATTGTATAATCGAAGAAATGTTATTCGACTCATGGACAACTTTTGGCTCAAAACCAAAATGAGCACAGATTTCTAATAAGTTATTATAATACTGAGGGGAATATTCTTTATTGAAAAACACAAAAGTGGTTTCGTTCAAATTTATAATTTCTTCTTCGGATAGAATAGGGTATAATTTTTTATTGAATACCAATGAAAAACTATCTTTGAACCAAAGTTGGGTTACTATTTTATGCGAATGTAAAGGCGCACGAATAATACCTAAATCAATTTTAAATTCTTCCAATGCTTTGATTTGTTTGACCGTGGGCACTTCATATAATCTAAAATTTACATAAGGGTATTGCTTTGACAAAAATTGAATTAAAGCAGAAATATCTCCTGAAAAGGTCGAACTTACATAAGCAATTCGGAATTCTCCACTTTTATTTTCACTTATTTTTTTAGTTTTGATATTGATACGTTCGATGTTTTTTAACACTTCTCCCATTTCTTTTTCATAGAATTTTCCAGCTTCTGTAAGTACAACACGCTTGTTATTGCGTTCAAAAAGTTGCGCTCCAATCTCGATTTCTAATTCTTTGATTTGTCGACTCAGGGGCGGTTGCGAAATAAATAATTTTTCCGCAGCACGAATAAAACTCAGCTCTTCGGCAAGTTTTAAGAAATATTTTAAATGTCGCAATTCCATAAATACCTTGTTAGTATTAATTAATGACAAAATAAGTATTTTTAAGTCATATATAAAAATTATAGGTTTGTAAAAAAAATTTAACATCATGAAAAAATCAACAGTTACAGAAATCAGAAAACGATTCGATAATGAAGTAGAACGATTTTCCAATTTAGAAACCGGTCAGGTTGCTACGATAGATGCAACACTTTCTTTGGAACTTTTAACTTCAGCAGCAAAAGCAATAAATCCAGATGCAACGGCTCTTTTAGATCTAGGTTGTGGAGCTGGAAATTACAGCTTAAAAATGTTATCAAAACTAAAAAACTTAAATTGTACCTTGATAGATTTAAGTCAAAATATGTTGGATAAAGCACAACAACGAATTACAGAAGTTACTTCTGGAAATATAAAAGCAATTCAAGGAGACATTCGAGAAGTGCAGTTACCAAAAAATCATTTTGACATTATTTTAGCAGGTGCTGTTTTACATCATTTGAGAGAAGACTCAGATTGGGAATTTGTTTTTCAAAAATTATTTAACTGTCTAAAACCAGGTGGTTGTTTGATGATTTCTGATCTGATTTTTCAAGAAAATTCATCTGTGAATGAATTGGTTTGGAAAATGTACGGTGATTATTTAAAGCAACAAGGAGGCGAAATATACCAACAGAAAGTTTTTGATTATATTGAAAAAGAAGACACTCCAAGGTCGATGAATTATCAATTAGATTTAATGAAAAAAGTAGGCTTTTCGACAACGGAAATTTTACATAAAAACAGTTGCTTTGGCGCTTTTGGTGGTATAAAATAAGTATACGAAGATATTGGTTTGTTAAAACAAAAAACCATCTCAGCTGAAATGGTTTTGTTTATGTAGCCCCGATAGCAGTGAAAATCCTTTTTCTTTTTCCTTTAAAAAGAAAAAGATTGAAACGTATAGCGGGAAATAGCTACTGAAAATTATTTTAAATTCGAATACACATAAGCTTCCAAAGCTTTTAGTTCTTCGTCGGAAAAAGTCTTGGTCAACACCAAATTGGGTTTCATCACTTCATATTGCGTTGGGTCAACCAGCGGCTTGCCATCGCCTTTGAGGAAGTGAACCATATTGCCGTTTTTTTCTTTGTAGATTTTGGCAATGTCTTGCAGGCTTGGTCCTACGAGTTTTACATCGGATTTATGGCAAGCGATACAAGCGCCTTTTCCTTCGAAAATTGTCTTTCCTAAAGCTGCAGGTGTCTGAACTTCGGTCGTTGCATCGGGTTTTCCAAAGGATTCTTGGCTTTCTTTTTTACAAGAAAAGAACATTAAAACGGCAAATAAAAAAAGTATTTTTTTCATTTTTATCTATTTAAAATAATGGCTGCTTCTTTGGCAAAATAGGTCGAAATTAGGCTTGCTCCTGCACGTTTGATGCACATGAGTTGTTCCATCATAATTTTGTCGTGATCGAGCCAGCCTCTTTCGGCAGCGGCTTTTATCATGGCATATTCGCCCGAAACATGAAAAACGGTTACAGGAACATTGACGGCATTTTTGACTTCGCGAACGATATCTAAATATGCAATTCCGGGTTTTACCATCACCATATCGGCACCTTCTTCAACGTCCATTAAGGCTTCTTTGATGGCTTCGATGCGGTTGGCATAATCCATTTGGTAGGTTTTCTTGTCTTTTGGAACTTCTATATCGGCATCTTTTGGCGCACTACCCAAAGCATCGCGAAAAGGGCCGTAAAATGCCGAAGCATATTTAGCCGAATAACTCATAATGCCTACATTTTGAAATCCTGCGGCATCTAATCCTTGGCGAAGACGCAAAACTCTTCCGTCCATCATGTCACTTGGCGCTACAAAATCGGCTCCCGCTTGTGCGTGAGAAACCGCCATTTTTACCAAAGCTTCGTTGGTAGCATCATTTTCTACATCGCCATTGGCAATAATCCCGTCATGACCATAAATAGAATAGGGATCCAAGGCCACATCGGGCATAACGATCATTTCCGGACAAGCAGATTTTATGGCTTTTATGGCTCTTTGCATTAATCCGTTGGGATTCCAAGCTTCTTTTCCGGTGTTGTCTTTTAGGGATTCATCGACTTTTACGTAAATATTTACAGCACGAATTCCTAAAGCAAACAATTCTTTGACTTCTTCGACGGTTAAATCTATCGAACGACGGTAAATACCGACCATAGATGGGATTTCTATTTTTACGTTTTCGCCTTCGGCAATAAACATAGGAAACATAAAATCCGATGGACTTAATGTTGTTTCACGAACTAGCGAACGAATGCTTTCGTTCACACGTAATCTTCTGCCTCTTTGTAATGGGAACATAATGATTTAAGATTGTAGATTGTAGATTTTTGATTTTTGATTTAAGATTGATTAAAAAATTAAGAATTTTGAAACCAAAATCTGCAATCCAATTATTTTATTTTTACACTTATTTTTTTGGTTTCAACAGTCGATTTTGGTTCCCAAGAACGACAATATTCGAAAGTTAATGTTTCGACACCTGATTCTTTTCCTTTGAATTTCCATATTTCATTTCCACCAACTCCCACCATTCCTGTTGCCGCTTTATCCTTTGCGAATGTTACGCTTACTGAATCGACAATTTTTGAAGTATTGTTTTTCACCCATTTCCAAGAATATCCTGTAGTTGGATTTGATTTTAATGTAATCGCGAATGTTTCGTTTTTACTTACTTCGTAATCTGCTTTGATGGCTTTTTGTGTGTTACACGAAAACAGGCTAATAGCCAAAATACTTAATGCTACTTTTTTCATAATTTGTTGTTTTTTAAAGATTAAATCCAATTTTTGGGGTTCTCTAATACTTCAACTAATTTTTCTTATCTATAAATATTAAACTCCGCTGGTGTTATATCCAATCAATAGGATTCATTAATACTTCAACTAATTTTTCTTCTTCGCTTCCTTTTTCAGGATGATGGTCATAAACCCACTGTACGTGTGGCGGCAAACTCATCAGAATACTTTCGATTCTACCATTGGTTTTTAAGCCAAAAAGCGTGCCTTTGTCGTGTACCAAATTGAATTCGACGTAACGACCGCGACGGATTTCTTGCCATTTTCTTTGTTCCTCAGTAAATGGTAAATTTTTTCTTTTTTCGACAATTGGCACATAAGCTTCTAGAAAACTATTACCGACTTCGGTTACAAAGTTAAACCAATTTTCTATTGACAAATCGTCATTTGCTTTGCAATAATCAAAAAACAATCCGCCAATTCCTCGGGCTTCATTACGATGGGCATTCCAAAAATAAGCATCGCATTGTTTCTTGTATTTTGGATAAAAATCAGCATTATGTTTGTCGCAAGCCGTTTTACAGGTTTGGTGAAAATGAATCGCATCTTCCTCAAACAAGTAATAAGGCGTTAGATCTTGTCCGCCGCCAAACCATTGCTGAATCACGTTTCCGTTTTCGTCATACATTTCGAAATAACGCCAATTGGCGTGAACAGTTGGCACCATTGGATTTTTTGGATGTAAAACCAAACTCAAACCACAGGCAAAAAAATCAGCTTCGCCCACGTTGAATAATTTTTGCATGCTGTCCGGTAATTTTCCATGAACTGCCGAAATATTAACCCCACCTTTCTCAAAAACAGCTCCGTTTTCTATCACGCGTGTTCGTCCGCCTCCGCCTTCAGGTCGTTCCCAAATATCCTCACGGAATTTAATTGCTCCGTCAGAAGCTTCCAATCCTGCACAGATTTGATCTTGAAGGTTTTGTATGTATTGGTAAAATTTATTTTTC
>CAILTC010000611.1 GCA_903837025.1 uncultured Bacteroidota bacterium
ATGATGTCTGATATTTAATCCTGTCAGGGATTTAAACCCGGACAGGATTCCTTATTTATTTTACTTCAACGGTTAATTTCATACCGCATTTTGGACATTTATCATTTAATTTACCGTGAACTTCGGAGTGCATTGGGCAAGAATATATTTTTGAATCGCTGTCTTTCACTTTTGAATCGTTTTTTACTATTGGAGTCGAAACTGGATTTGCTTGTTTATTTTTTTGGTTGCAAGAAACCAATACAATTGCCATTATAATTGCTAAAAAGAGTATGTTTTTCATGAGTAGCGTTTTTTAAAGTTATAGAAAGAATTCAGCCTATAATTCAACAAATACAGGCTGAATGAATAGGATTTTATTTAGTGATTGTGTTCTGGTTTTCCTTCTTTTAGAGTCAAATCCATACCACATTTTGGGCATTTTCCAGGTTTTTTTGAAGTTACCCCTTTGCACATAGTACAAACATATATTTTCTCTGCACTTGCTTTTATTTGATTTTTTTTAACCAATTCCATTCCACATTTAGGACATTTACCTTCCTTTTCGCTCACTACTTCGGAGTGCATTGGGCAAGTATAAATGGTTTTTGTTTGGGCTTCCTTTTTTGAAGTTTCTGTTTTAGTTTGTGCAAAACCTAAAGTATGCGCTGCTAAGAATACGCTTAGTACTATGATTAATTTTTTCATGTTTTTTTGAATTTAGAAAACAGCAAATCCACTCGTCGAATATTCGATGCAGTACTTTCTGTTTTGTTTTAAAAATAAATAATTTTGAATTGAATAAGCTACAGCACAATCAAATTACAGCAATAAACTATGATTTAATACTTGAAATAGCCGAAATAAATGATTTTTAAAGCCGAAATAGCTTTGAATTTGACACACTTATGGCTGTCAAAAGGGAATTTAGCTTATTTTTGGTATAAGCCAGATAAAATAGAAACCAGCAGAAATTGGGGTTTCATTTTCAATAAATTTATCTTTTTTGTCTAAAAAATTGAAGCCTAAAATTTTAGCTTCATTTTCTATAGGAAGAACAACATTGATGTGAAAAACAGAACAACTGCAAGAAGAATGTTTTGTTTTTCCTGGGCAACCTCCATCCTGTTTTCCTTTTGAATGAGTTGCTTTTTTGCAACAATCCATCTTTTCATTAGAAGAAGACATTTCGCTATTACAACATGATTTTCCAGATTTCATTTCACATGCAGCAGTTATACTTGGAATCAAAAAGAAACCAAACGTAACAATTAGGAATAGTATGTGAAAATTATTTTTCATTTTTGTTGAATCGACATACAAAGTTATGAAATTATTTCATTTCTAATATGACATTTATCATTATTCGATTTTAAACACATAAAAAAAGACCATTCACAAATGAGAATGGCCTTTTATAAATCAGTATGAATTTTCCTTATTTCAAGAAAAAATTAAGAATATAATAAACGATACAAGCTAAAATTGCCGTGATTGGAATTGTTAAAACCCAAGCCCAAATCAAACTTACCGTCACTCCCCAACGAACTGCAGAGATCCGTTTGGTTAAACCAACACCAATAATAGAACCAGTGATAGTATGTGTAGTACTCACAGGTATTTTTAAATGCTCGGTAAAATATAAAGTTAATGCTCCAGCAGTTTCGGCTGCAACACCTTCAAATGGGGTTACTTTTGTTATTTTAGTTCCCATTGTTTTTACAATTCTCCAACCTCCGCTTAAAGTTCCGGCAGCAATTACCGTATAACACGCTAATGGGATCCATTGCGGTATTGAACCCGCTATTTCATCTCCATTTGGCGCTTTTGAAGGTAAAACAACATGCAACCATGTTGGCAAACTTTCCATAGCA
>CAILTC010000612.1 GCA_903837025.1 uncultured Bacteroidota bacterium
ACTTTTACTCATCGTTTTTTGTCTTTTGCAAAACCAAATTACGATTTTAATTGAGAAGCCATTTTTATGGCTTCTTTTTTTTTACTTTTATCGGACAACAATGATTCCAAATATAAACATTTTTGTTATTGATTGATTTAAAAAAAATAACCGGTCTAAAATTTTGATTTTGTAAAACAAAAAAGAGGCTGTCTCAAAAAGACAGTCTTTTTTTTGTTTAAAAAATTGATACAAACGAGTGATTATATTTATTTTATTCAATTGATTTTCATATATTTAAGTCGTAATAATTTAACTATATGGCAATTCAAAAACCCACTTTCAAAGCCTATCATCAAGAGCAAATAATGCTTTTTCCACCTTCTTTAGAAGAGTTAGTTCCCCAAAGTCATCCTGTTCGAGTAGTAAATGAAGTGATTGATAAAATTGACATCAACACTCTTTTAAATGCGTATCAAACAAAAGGATGTTCGAGTTATCATCCAAAAATGCTACTCAAAGTATTAGTTTATGGCTATGTTAGCAATGTGTATAGCAGTCGAAAATTAGAAGCCTCCTGCAAAGAAAACATCTGTTTTATGTGGTTAACTGGAATGAATTTTCCTGACCACAATACTATTAATCGATTCCGTGGCGTACGACTAAAAGAAGCATTACGAAGCGTTTTTGAAGAAGTAGTAAAACTTTTGGCAGCCGAAGGATTATTAAGTATTGATGAAATCTATACCGATGGCACCAAGATGGAAGCCAATGCTAATCGGTATACTTTTGTTTGGAAAAAAGCCATCCAAACCAACAAAGAGAAGATGAAAAAGCAATTGGAAGACATTTGGAATTATGCCCAAAGTGTAGCCACGGATGAAGACAATATGCCCACACCACCAGACTTCACCACTATAGACACCGAAAAAGTACAGTCTACCGTAGATAAACTCAACGAAGTCTTGAAACCAAAAAAAGATATTGATACAAAAGTAAAAGCCAAACTTCGATACATCAATCAAAATTTTCCTCAAAACATAGCCAAATACGAAAAACAAGAAGTTATTTTGGGAGAAAGAAATTCCTATTCCAAAACAGATACTGATGCTACTTTTATGCGTATGAAGGAAGATCACATGTTAAACGGTCAACTCAAAGCGGCTTATAATGTGCAAATTTCTACTTCCAATCAATACATTGTAAACTATACCATTCATCCCAACCCGACAGACACGACCACTTTACGGGTACATCTTGCCCAACACGAAGCCAGTTTTGGTAAATCACCACTAATCCTAACCGCCGATGCGGGATATGGATCAGAAGAAAACTACACTTTGATGCAGGAAAAAGAAATGACCGCTTTTGTGAAATACAATATGTTCGACAAAGAACAAAACAATAACTACAACAGCAAACATCCTTTTAGTCAGGACAAATTATTTTATAGCCCAGACAAGGATTGCTACATCTGTCCGATGGGACAAGAAATGCATTATATAGGAGATTCTAAGCGAAAAACAGCCACGGATTTTGAGCAAACATCAAGAAAATATCAAGCCCAAAACTGCTCCAATTGCCCACTCAATGGAGTCTGCCACAAATCAAAAACCAATAGAGTTATAGAAGTAAACGTAAATCTAAAAAAACTAAAACACAAAGCCCACGAATTACTCAATAGCGAACAAGGCATTGAAAGGAGAAAACAAAGGTGTCACGATGTTGAGCCAGTCTTTGGAAACATAAAACAGAACCACGGGTTCCGACGCTTTATGCTTCGAAGTACCAAAAAAGTGCAAATAGAATGGGGATTATTAGCAATAGCACAAAATTTACGTAAAAAAGCAGCCTAATGAGCTGCTTTTTACTTTTTTATTCAACTTCTACTCCTCGAGAGTGAAATAGATTTTTGGAAATCGTATGTATTACCTTTTGGAAATAAAAACAAAAGAGACTGACTCATTTTTATTTTGAGACAGCCTCTTTTTTTTGAATTAAGTTCAAATATATCTTAAACCATTCTTAAGAATAGATCTTCTGTTTTTAACTATCTTTGATTCAAAACTAAAAATGTTTCATTTTACGAAAAACTAAATGCACATATTAATTGTAGAAGATGAAGTCGGTATCGTTCAATTTCTCCGACAGGGTTTAGAGGAAGAAGGTTATCAGATTACTAGTGCTTCGGATGGTTTGAAAGGTTTTGAATTGACTCAAAAGCAAAATTTCGATTTGATTTTATTAGATTGGATGTTGCCAAAAATGTCCGGAATAGATTTTTGTAAAGTATTTCGACTGAAAAATTTAATAACTCCAATTATTTTTCTAACCGCAAAAGATACCATTCAAGAAACGATTGAAGGTTTGAAATCTGGCGCAAATGATTATATCAAAAAACCTTTTAGTTTTGATGAATTATTAGAACGTATCAAAATTCATTTTAGAAACCAAACAGAGTCTGAGATTCTTACTCTTGGAACTATACAAATTAATATTGCAAAGCATGTTGTTTTTGCAAACGGAAATGAAGTAAGTTTTACGCAAAGCGAATTCGAATTGCTCTGTTATTTGGTTAGAAACAAAGGAAAAGTTTGTTCCAGAAATCAAATAATTGAAGATGTTTGGAACATTCATTTTGATTATGACACAGGAGTTATTGATGTTTTTATGAATGCAATTCGAAAAAAACTAAATCTAAAAATTGAGGAAGATTATATAAAAACCATTCGCGGAGTAGGTTATATCGCTAACGAATAATTACTATGTTTCATTTATCTTTCAAAAACAGAATTGCGTTTAATTATATTATCTCTACGGGATTATTAATTTTTGTAGTGTTTTTTTCAATATATACTATTGTAAAAATTAGCGTCTACAGTCATATCAATAAGGATATAAATATTGAAGTCGATAAACATCTCACCGAAATTGAAATAGTAAATAATCATATTGGTCTAATTCATAATAACGAATGGCAAGAACGGGAGCACAATACCGTTGCCGTAAACCCAGTTTTTGTTCAATTTTTTGATAAAAGTGGAATTCTTGCCGAAAAATCACCAAATTTAAAAATACAGACATTAGTTTTTAATTCGAAAATTCCAGACAATGAATTTTTCGACACAAAATTAGTCCATAAATCGATTCGGCAAATTCAGGTTCCTATATATAAAAATGCTGTAAAAAAAGGATATCTGTTAGTAGCAATGTCTATAGAAGATGCAAATATGGTCATCTATAATTTGTTACAAATCTTGATTTTTTCTTATCCATTAATACTATTACTCCTTTTTGTTATTGCAAGATTAATTGCAGGACGAAGTATAAAACCCATAAGTTCTATTATACGAACATCAAATATTATCACAAAAGACAATTTAAAATCAAGAATTTTATTGCCTCAAAATAGAGATGAACTCTATACGCTTTCTACAACAATTAATAATTTGTTGGACAGAATCGAAAGTACAATCGAAAGAGAAAAGCAATTCACTTCCGATGCTTCTCACGAATTGAGAACGCCACTCACGGTTATCAAAGGCACCTTAGAAGTGCTAATTCGAAAACCTAGAAACGAAGAAGAATACCACCAAAAAATAAATTTTTGTGTAAGCGAAATAAACCATTTGAACCATTTGATAGATCAATTGCTATTGTTGGCTCGATTTGAAAATCAGAAGAAAAGTATAAAAATTGAAAATACACATTTGAATGCCATAATTTTAGATACTATTTCTAGATATTCAAGTATCGTAAAATCAAAAAATATTCAAATAACAACTCAGTTTACCAATGAATTTTACATAGAAAGCGATGAATATTTATTGTCAATTATTATGAATAATTTAATTTCTAATGCGCTTAAATATTCGAATGAAAACAATAGTATTTCTATTATAATCTCAAAAGAAAACGGTATTATAGAATGCATAATTTCGGATCATGGAATAGGAATTCCAGACGAAGATTTGCAAAAAATATTTGATCAATTTTACAGGTCAAAATCAATAGAGCATACTGAAATTAAAGGCACCGGTTTAGGTTTGTCAATTGTAAAAAGATTATGCAATCTACTTAATATTGATATCAAAATCACAAGCCAAGAAACTATTGGAACCACAGTAAATTTAAGGTTCTTCTAAGTAAATCTTAAGTGGTTCTTAAGCTTTTTTTTTAACTGCTACTTTACTTTTGCCAAAAAAAGTAATAGTATGCTCGAAAAAATAATCGCTTTTAGTCTCAAAAATAAACTCATTGTTTTGCTCTTTACCTTAGGGATTTTTGGTTACGGAATATATTCGATAACTCAAATATCTATTGGTGCTGTTCCTGATGTTACTAATAATCAAGTACAAGTAATAACAACTTCTCGCAACCTTTCTACGCAAGATATCGAGCAATTTATCACTTATCCTGTTGAAGTGGAAATGGCAAATTTACCAAGTGTAAAAGAGATTCGTTCTATTTCAAAATTTGGACTTTCGGTAGTTACCATAGTTTTCGAAGATGGAATAGGTACTTATTTGCCCCGTCAATTAATTGCTGAAAAAATAAAATCCGCATCTGCCAAAATTCCAGAAGGCTTTGGAACTCCAGAAATGGGACCAATAACTACAGGTTTGGGTGAAATTTATCAATATACAATCGAAGTAAAACCTGAATTTAAGAATCATTATTCTGTTACCGATTTAAGAACCATTCAGGATTGGGTGATTAAAAGGCAATTATCAGGAATAAAAGGAGTTGTGGAGATTAACACTTGGGGTGGATTTTTAAAACAATATGAAGTTGCCATCAATTCTTCCAAATTGAAATCAATGAATATTGCCACAAGAGATGTTTTTACAGCATTAGAAAAAAATAACAGTATTGCTGGTGGTGCTTATATTGAAAAAGTTAATCAAAGTTATTTTATTCGCGGAGAAGGAAAAGTAAAATCATTGGTTGATATTGAAAATATTGTGGTTGCTAATACAAATGGTATTCCAATTTATATGAAAGATGTTGCTCAAGTTCGCTTTGGTAGTGCGAATCGTTTTGGTGCAATTACAGGAAATGGTGAAGGCGAAAAAGTCTTAGGGCAAGTAATGATGCTTAAAGGTGCTAACTCAAAAAAAGTAATTGAAGATGTAAAAAATAGGGTTGCCCAAATTCAAAAAACTTTACCAAAAGGAGTTTACATTAATCCGTTTTTAGAACGAAGTGAATTGGTTGGAAAAACAACAATGACCGTTGCTGAAAACCTTATTTTAGGCTGTTTAATCGTGATTTTTGTAGTTGTATTGTTGCTAGGAAATTGGCGTTCTGGCTTAGTTGTAGCTTCGGTTATTCCTTTATGTTTACTATTTGCCATTACGTTTATGAATATTTTCGGAATCGATGCAAACTTATTGAGTTTAGGAGCGATCGATTTTGGAATTATCATTGATGGCGCCGTAATTATAGTCGAGTTTATTGCCTTTCAAATTGCACATAAATCCAAACATTTAGGTCACTTAGAAAAAGAAGAACGTCAAATAGAAATTGACCAAATCACTTATAAAAGTGCTTCTAAAATGATGAATTCAGCCATTTTTGGACAGTTAATTATCCTCATCGTTTTTATCCCAATTCTTTCATTGTCAGGTATCGAAGGTAAAATGTTTAAACCAATGGCTATGACATTTAGTTTTGCATTGGTTGGCGCAATGATTTTCTGTTTTACCTATGTTCCTGTAGTTTCTTCTTTGTTTTTAAAACCAAAAGAAGAAAATCCAAATTCAATATCAGCTAAATTAATTCGAAAATTAAACGCCATGTATTTACCCGTAATTACATGGGCTTTAGCCAATACAAAAAAAGTAATGTATGGGGCGATAGGTTTATTAATTATAGCAATGGGTTTATTTTCGACGATGGGTGGCGAATTTATTCCAACTTTAGATGAAGGTGATTTTGTAATTCAACCTGTTTTAAAAACGGGAACTTCATTGACCAAAACCATTGAAACAACGACAAAAATCGAAAAAATTATTCTCAAAAATTTCCCTGAAGTATCACAAGTTGTGAGTAGAATAGGTGCTGCCGAAGTTCCTACAGATCCAATGAGTATGGAAGAAACAGACGTTATTGTGAAACTTAAACCCAAAGGAGAATGGGTTTCTGCTTCCAGCAAAGATGAATTAGCCGATAAAATAAAAACAGCTATTACTAATCAAATTCCAAATATGGATATCGAATTTACTCAACCTATCGAAATGCGTTTCAACGAATTAATTTCGGGAACACGATCGGATGTTGCTGTAAAAATTTTTGGAGAAGATTTAAATGTTTTGGCTAAAAAAGCCAAAGAAATTAAAGCAGCTATTAAAAATATTGAAGGTGCATCGGATATAATTATCGAAAAAACAGAAGGTTTACCACAAATGGCAGTAGTTTACGACCGATCAAAAATTGCTCGTTATGGCTTGAATATTGCCGATTTAAACGAATTGATAGCGCTTGGTTTTGCAGGAAAAACGGTAGGAACT
>CAILTC010000613.1 GCA_903837025.1 uncultured Bacteroidota bacterium
ATTTTAGAAACGAAGCTAAAATGGACTATGAACCTCTATTTTCTAAATATTCAACTATTTTAAATGCTGATTTAAAAGGCAAAACCGTGATGAATTATATTTCGTCTCACGATGACAGTTCACCTTATGATGCCAATAGAACCAAAAGTATAGAAAGCGGAACAAAATTGCTACTTGCGCCGGGAATTTCGCAAGTATATTATGGTGATGAAACCGCACGTTCGCTTGTGGTTGAAGGAACTCAAGGTGATGCCACTTTACGATCTAAAATGAATTGGGATGCTATTAAAAATAATCCCGAAACACAAAAAGTGCTTTTGCATTGGCAAAAATTAGGTCAATTCCGAAAAAATCATCCTGCGATTGGAGCTGGAATTCATCACCAAATTTCATCAAGCCCTTACGTTTTCAGCAGAACTTTTAAACAAAAAAACTACACGGATAAAGTAGTTATTGGATTGGATTTACCAAAAGGTAAAAAAGAAATTTCCGTTGGAAAAACATTCAAAAACGGAGCTCAATTACACGACGCCTATTCCAATAAAACAGTAGCGGTTACAAACGGAAAAGTAAGTATTGATTCTGAATTTGAGATTGTATTATTAGAATTGAAAAAATAATCGCAATAATTATTCATCAAAACGCCTTTAGAAATGAAGGCGTTTTTTTATGTTTACACTTTATAAACCATTATGGATAAAATTCTTAAAATAGGACATCGAGGCGCTTCAGGTTATGAACCTGAAAATACCTTAATTTCTTTCGGAAAAGCGATTGAATTGAAAGCTGACGGAATCGAATTGGATGTTCATTTGAGTTCCGATGGTGAATTAGTCGTTATTCATGACGAAACAATTGATCGAACAACTAACGGAAAAGGGGAAGTAAATAAGATGTCGATACTAGAATTAAAAAAAATTCGCATTGACAATTCTGAAGAAATTCCGACATTAATCGAGGTTTTAGAATTGGTAAACCGCCGTTGCTTTATCAATATCGAACTCAAGGGAATTGGCACTGCAAAACCTGTAACCAACTTGATAAATCATTATATTTCAGAAAAAAATTGGCAGACAAACGATTTTATTATTTCAAGTTTCGATTGGAATATGCTTGAAGAATTTCAGCTGTTGAATTCAAAAATTCGAATTGGCGTTTTAACGGAAGAGTCAATTGAAACTGCTTTGGCTTTCGCCAAAAAAATAAAAGCATTCTCCATTCATCCCGATTATCAATTGCTAACGAAAGAAAATGTAGCTTTGATCCGTGAAAATAGTTTCGGAGTTTTTCCTTGGACGGTGAATACAAAAGAAGCCATTCAAAAAATAAAATCATTCAACGTAAACGGAATTATTTCGAATTTCCCAGATAAACTATGAACTCAAATTTTGATATTATAATTGTAGGCGGTGGCGCAGCAGGATTTTTTACAGCGATTAATATTGTAGAGAAAAACCCAAAAATCAAAGTCGCTATTCTGGAACGTGGCAACGAAGTTTTAACCAAAGTTCGTGTTTCTGGCGGCGGAAGATGTAATGTAACCCACGCCTGTTTTGAACCCAATGAATTGGTAAAATTCTATCCTCGTGGAGAAAAAGAATTACGTGGTCCTTTTCACCAATTTTGCTCTGGCGACACCGTAGAATGGTTCGAAAATCATGGCGTTGAACTCAAAATTGAAGAAGACGGACGCATGTTTCCGGTTTCTAATTCATCCCAAACCATTATTGATTGCTTTCTCGGAAGTGCAAAAAAATTAGGGATTACAATCTTAACCGGACAAAGTGTACAATCGATTTTCAAAAAAGAAAACCTTTGGAAAATTGAAACCCAGAGCGAAAATTATATTACCGAGAAATTGATTCTTGCTACAGGAAGCAATCCTAAAATTTGGGAAATGTTACAGACTTTTGGCCACGCCGTAGTAAACCCTGTTCCTTCGCTTTTTACTTTCAATATTAAAGATTCCCGAATCAAAGAATTACCTGGGGTTTCGGCTCAGGTTTCTATAAAAGTTAAAGACACAAAACTAGCCTCAACCGGACCTTTATTGATCACGCATTGGGGAATGAGCGGTCCAGCGATTTTGAAATTATCGGCATGGGGCGCACGTATTTTGCATGATAAAAACTACCAATTTACCATTTTTGTCAATTGGTTGAATGAAGTTGAAGCAGATGAATGCGAAAAAATACTGAAAGATTTAAAACAAGAACACGCTAAAAAAGCAGTTTCGAAAAAATCTCCATTTGACTTCCCTAACCGACTTTGGGAAAGCTTAGTTCTCGCTTCAGGTATTTTAGAAGAAACAAAATGGGCTGATTTGACGAAAATTCAAACACAAAATTTAGTACATCAACTGACAAATTCTAGTTTTCAAGTCAACGGAAAAAGCACTTTCAAAGAAGAATTTGTAACCGCCGGCGGAATAGATTTAAAAGAAATTAATTTCAAAACCATGGAAAGCAAACTGCACCAAAACCTTTATTTTGCTGGAGAAATCGTTAATATTGATGCTGTAACTGGTGGATTTAACTTTCAAAATGCGTGGACAAGTGGGTTTGTCGTAGCCAATGCAATAATGTAAATTTTTTGTATATTTATAATATTAACTCCATTCGTTTAACCGAATCAAAATCATTCATGAAAAGAATTATTTCCTTTGGAATTTTATTAATTTTAGTGTTAGGTTGTACAAAAGAATCGAACTTTCAAAAAACAAATACCAATCCAAATATAATTGCATTAAAAACAGATGTAATTGATGCTGAGTATTCAAAAAGTAAAGAATTACTAGTTTATATTTCATCAAATCCCTCGACTCTTACTGTTTTTAATGTCAATTCCGAAAAAACAGAAAGCATCCCTTTAAACTATATTCCTACTTGCATCTCTATTTCTCAAGATGGAGAAACAGCTGTGGTAGGTCATGACGGACATATTACTTATGTGAATTTAACAACTAAGACCCTAATTAATTCTTATGCTATTTCATGTAATGCACTTGATATTGTTCTAGGAAACAACAAATGGGCTTATATTTTTCCCAAAGAAGGACAATGGACGTATATCCGAAGTGTCAATATGAATTTGAATTATGATAACGAGGGAAAAAGATCTATTTACAATCAAATATTCAGCGGTACTATGGGGCGATTACATCCTTCAGGAAACTATATTTATACTGCAAATGGACTATCATCAACTGAAATTCAAAAATTTTATATACAAAACGGTGATATTGATGATATGATACAGAATCGTTTACAAAGAAATTATTCAATACTTCCAAATATTTGGTTTTCTGAAGATGGTCATAGGATTTTTACAGATCAAAAATTAGCATTAAAAACATCCGGAATACCTAGTTTAGACATGGCATATAACGGAACAATAGACCCAGATACAAATTCATATATTAAATGGTTAGATTTTTCAACTATAAAAAACAACATCTATTTAATTACGTATGTGGGAGATTTCTGGACACAAAAAACTGACCCATATATTTCTATTTATGATGCTTCAAATTTAGTGTTTACAAATAAAATTCAATTAGAAAATACATTTATAGCTGATAATAAAGGCGGAGGTACTAGTTATAATTCAGAGCCTTATTTTGTATTTAGTAATTCGTCTGGAAATTCGTTGTACACATTGACAAAAGCAGTAAGTTCAGATATGATTATTGAATGGGCGATCCAAAAAATAGCAATTAATTAAAAAAAACAGAACACTTTTGTATGCCCTTTTTAAAAATTAACCCATTGAATTAAAAAATATAACTATCCTAAAAAATGAAAAAAATTATTTGTCTTGGAATAGTACTATTAACGCTATTTAGTTGTGCGAAGGATGAAATAAAGAGTCCTAAAATTGACTATGCAATTCCAGATTCATTAAATTTTACTATTTCAAACAACAGTTTAAAGCTTATTATTAAAAACAACAGCAATGTTCTTTTACACTTTAATATAAACACAAATAATAAAATATTTCTTTCTACACTTTCCGGAGATATAACAACGGGAAATCAGAGTGATTTATTGACAACGATAAACAGAGCGGGTTTAGTAAATGGCAAATCCTATTTTAAATTATATTTGACCATCAACAACATAAAGGATTCTATTGTAATAGGTATTGATAATTTAAAAGAACAAAAAACAATCTTAAATTCGAATGTAATCGATGCCGAATATTCAAAAATAAAAGACCAACTTGTATTCGTTTCTGAATACCCCTCGAAAGTAAATATTTTAAAATCGGGATCGGATATAATTCAAAGTATTCCCTTAGCCTACACGCCCACATGCATTTCTATATCCCAAGATGGCGAAACTGCAGCAGTTGGTCATGACGGTCACATAACCTACGTAAATCTGAGTACCCAGTCTATAATAAACACCTACAATGTTTCCTGTTTTGCTTTAGACATTGTACTTGGAAACAATAAATGGGCCTATGTATTTCCGAAAGAAAATCAATGGACTTATATTAGATGCGTAAACATGAACTTGCCCACCGACAATGAAATACATGATGATGAAAATCAGATATATGCCGGAACTAAAGCGAAGTTAGACTTATCAGGAAAATACATTTATGGCGCAAACAATGGGTTAATTCCATCAGATATAGAAAAGTACGACATTCAAAACGGAGTTGCTGTGAGACTTTATGATTCTCCTTATCATGGAGATTACCCGATGAATGGAAACCTTTGGCTTTCTGAAGATAACAATAGAATTTTTACTAGAGGCGAAACGGTATTAAATACCTCTAGCATCAAAAGTAATGATATGATTTACAATGGAACAATTACAATAAGTTCCGATTCGTTTTCAAACATTGAATGGTTAGATCCTTCATCAATAAAAAATAATTTATACCTAATAGCTTCTATAGGAAATGGTTGGCCTCCAGTAAGAACTCCTTATGTCTATATTTTTGATGCTACAAATCTAAGTTTTAAAACCAAAATAGAATTAGAAAAATATGTAGTCCCAAATAATAACGGAGGAAATACTTTATATGAAGCAGAACCTTATTTTGTATTCAGTAATAAAGCAGGAAATACTTTATTTGTTATAACGAAAGCAATTGGATCTGGTTTAGCGAATGATTGGGCAATTCAAAAAATAGCCATTTAATAAAATACTGCTAAATTTAGTGTTCTAGAAAATTATGTTTATACTTCAACTATTTTAGAAAACTTGAGGGTTGATGCGAATAGGCGAAGCAAACTATGCAAAAACCTATATTTTACTAGAAAAAGTCGTAAAATATTGATGTACTACAAGCCGATTTAACTTTCTAAATACTTGATCAAGTGGATTTATTTTATCAAATTGAATATAATGGTTTATAAATTAATTGTATTTTTGATGAAAATTGATTTTTCCCCAAGCAATTTTTTACCTAAAATCATATAAAAACAGCTATTTAAGTTGTTTTATTATACCATTATTCTACATTAACTAAATCCCCCAAAGGTCAATGAAAAAATATTACTTGTTAACCGCTTTGTTGCTAAGCATTTTTTCATTCTACACTTCTGCCCGCAACTTTAACAGCGACAAAGAGTCAAATAAAAAAGTAAACAGTTGTATTTACCAAACAAAATATAATTTATTACTTTCAACTCCAACAAAAACAACTACCTCATCAATAGCTATTTGCGAAGGAAATACATTAACCCTTACAGCAAACCCAAGTGTTGGAATTGCACCCTACACTTTTAGTTGGACTGGCCCAAATGGCTTTGTTTCGACAGAACAAAATCCGGTTATAAATTCAATTAGTTTATCAAGTGCAGGAGATTATAATGTAACTATTACAGATTCTGCTTTTTCAACTTTTCAGAACACGACAACTGTAGTCGTAAATGCAAAAATTGACCCAACATTCGATGCCATTTTACCAGCTATTTGTAAGGGTGGAATTGCTCCACTTTTGTCCACTACCTCTACTATTGGAATTACTGGTACATGGAATCCTCCTACTGTAAGTAATACAACTTCAGGAACCTATACTTTTACACCTGATGCAGGACAATGTGCTAATTCATATCTATTTACTGTTTTTGTCATAAATAATGTAACCCCTACATTTTCCTTACCCTCCTCACTTTGTCAAGGTGACACACCTCCTATTTTATCCAATGTTTCTAATAATGGTATTGTTGGAAGTTGGAGTCCTTCAATAGTCAGCAACACAAAATCTGGAAGCTATACTTTCTCACCAAGTATTGGGCAATGTGCAACGACCAAAACAATAACGATAAATATAAATCCATCTACAGCCGTTTTTCTCCCAGCAATTCCACCAATTTGTGCTGGAGATACTTTAGCAAATTTACCTACAACTTCATCTAATGGAATTACTGGAACTTGGTCCCCTCCAATAAACAACACCTTAACAACTACTTATATTTTCACACCTACATCTGGACAATGCGCTACGGCTACGGCTAGTATGACTATAACCGTAAACCAAAAAATCACACCAATTTTCGATGCAATTCCTGCTTTTTGTTATGGCTCAACAGCTCCTGTTTTATCTTCAATTTCAAATAATGAAATTTCTGGAACTTGGAATCCTGCCACTATAAGTAACA
>CAILTC010000614.1 GCA_903837025.1 uncultured Bacteroidota bacterium
AGGGAGCGAGTTTTAAAAACCGAAGGTCGTCCCAGCTTTGATACCAAAGTTTTTCTAAAAATCTATTTATATGGCTATTCGTTTCTCGTTTTTATAGGTGATAATTTTGGCTTCCCATTTCATATTCAGTAATTTAATGGACTAAAGTAATGAATTTATCTTCTTTTTATGAGAATTGGTTTACTTTATTTTAAAATAGGAAATGCTGTAATTGCTGTCTATTTTCGGATTGGGATTAAAAAAAAACCATCCGATTAAGAATGGTTTGTATTGTTATGTGATCTGAAATTGTTAGGAAAAATTTTCTCTTGTAAACGATTACGCCTTTTCTTTTACATATCCATCAATCACTTTTTGATAATAATCAAATGTAGTTTTGGCGATAGATTCCCAACTGAATATTTTAAGAACCCGTTCGCGACCCGCTTTCCCCATTCGGGTTGCTAGTGCTTCATCATCAAGTAATAAATTGATTTTGTCGGCAAATGCTTTCTGGAAAGCTTCAGGATTGGCGGGATTAAAATCGGTTCTCGAAACGCTTTGCAACGGCACCAAATATCCAGTACTTCCTTCGACAATAATTTCTGGAATTCCACCTACATGACTTCCCACAACTGGCGTTTCGCAAGCCATGGCTTCGAGGTTGATGATGCCAAAAGGTTCGTATAACGAAGGACAGGCAAACACGCGGGCATGGCTGTACAATACTTTTATTTTTTCACGCGGCAACATTTCCGAAATCAAGATAACACCATCACGTTCTTTCTTTAAATTAGCGATTAATAATTCGGTTTCTTCGGCTATTTCCTTGGTATCTGGCGCGCCTGCACAAAGAACTATTTGACAGTTTTTATTGAAGTGTTTCGCCGCTTCTATCAATCCCGAGATTCCTTTTTGACGTGTAATGCGGCCCACAAAAAGCACAAACGGAATGCTTGGGTCTATTCCTAATTCTGCCAATAATGCATTATCAAAAGTAGGTTTGTAATATTCTGGGTCAATTCCGTTATGAATTACCGTCACTTTTTCGGGAGCCACTCCATACGCTTCGATAACGTCGTCCTTCATTTGCTCGCTTACGGCAATAATTCCATCGGCAGTATTATAGGCATTATTTTCGATCCATCGTGAAAGAAAATAACCGTTTCCTAGTTGTTCTACTTTCCAAGGACGATGCGTTTCTAAACTATGCGTGGTCAAAATAAGAGGTACTTGCAGCAATTCGCGAGTGAAAACTCCGGCAAGATGCGTGTACCAAGTATGGCAATGAATAATATCGGCTTGAGGAGTAGCTTGCGACATTTCGACATTTCGACTCAAATTATGGAACATTTTGATATGCGGATTACTATCATCGACCATTTTAGTCAACGATGAATTAATACCATGAACATTCATATTTGCAGAGTTTTCGTCTTGGTCGCCAAAACAACGGACTTCAACCTGAGCTAATTTGGCTAATTCTTGACTTAAAAAATCGATGTGTACACCGGCACCGCCGTATATATTGGGTGGAAATTCATTCGAAAAAAGAGCAATTTTCATAATGTGAATATTTTATATTTAACTTTTGTTTTTGGTCTAGTTATAATTTGTGTCAATAATTCAAATATAATAAATATCCTTTAGCAATTGCAAAGTGACGCCAATGAAATCGTAATATTTGATAGGAATTATTTTTGCATAAAAAAACCGAAAATCACTTTCCGGTTTTTATTTTTTAATGCTTGCTGAAATTAATTTTTTTAGATCAATTTATTGCCTTTATTTCTTTTTCAATCTGTCCTTGAAAAGCTTTTCGAATTTTTCAATTTTAGGCTGAATCACCATTTGGCAATACGGTTGAGATTTATTATTTTGATAATAATTTTGATGCGAATCTTTGGCTTTGTAAAATTGAGTTAGCGGTTCTAAAGTTGTCACAATTGGGTCGTCATATACTTTGGCTTTCTCTAAATCTTGAATAATGGTTTGTGCCGCCAGTTTTTGAGCATCATCTTTATAAAAAATCGCAGAACGATATTGAGTTCCAACATCGCCACCTTGACGGTTTAGGGTTGTTGGGTTATGAACGGTAAAGAAAATCTTGAAAATCTCGTCTAAACTGGTAACCGTTTTGTCATAAGTAATTTGAACTACTTCGGCATGACCAGTATTGCCGGAACAAACTTCTTCATAACTAGGATTCGCTATTTTTCCTCCTGCAAATCCAGAAACTACTGATTTTACGCCTGTTAATTGTTCGTAAACAGCCTCAACACACCAGTAACAACCGCCACCAAGTGTGATTGTTTCTAGGTTATTTTGACTTTTATTTTCTGCAATTGATTGATCCGAAACAAAATCTAAAGCGATAGAATTCATGCAATATCTTTTGCCAGTAGGAGCAGGTCCGTCATCAAAAAGATGACCTAAATGTCCGTTGCATCGTCCGCAAAGTGCTTCGGTTCTTTTCATACCAAAGGAATTATCGACTTTGTAAATAACACTGTTTTTGTTTTCTTGTTCAAAAAAACTGGGCCAACCACAGCTACTTGCAAATTTAGCACCAGAGCGAAAAAGTAAATTTCCACAAGCGGCACAATAATAAGTTCCTTTTTCGTCGGTGTTCCAATATTTTCCTGTAAACGGTCTTTCGGTGTCGGCATGTCGCGATACTTCATACAAATCTTCGGGTAGTACTTTTTTCCATTCGGCATCCGAAATATTTAGTTTTGTGGTATCGGTATTTGAATAGTAAGGGTTTCCGGGTTTGCTATTAGAATTTTCCATATTTGAAGGTTTTGTAATGTAATTTTTTTTGTTATTTGTTTGTCCACAGGCCTGCAACATCAATAAAGGAATCAGATAAAACAGGATTCGAAACGGGATTTTTGTCTTCATATTTTCCTTTTATAAGTGAATTGTTATTTGATTTGTATTAATGGTTTATTCGTGTGATTTTTTATAATATAAAATTATTTTTTCTTTTGAACCATTAAGAAATTAAGTTTTATTAAGGCTAAAAACTTAATTTTCTTAATTTCTTAATGGTAAAAAAAAAGAGTGTAAATATTTGATTCTGGACTAACTTATAGTCTAAAAAAGAAATTAGAATCAACTTATTATTAGTTTATAAAATTAGTAAATTCAGTTATTAAACACGAGTTAAACTTATCACAAACTTTCTACAAGACCCAATTCAATTACTTTTTTTGTATTTTTGACAATATTAATTATATGAAAGAAGAAGACGTAATATTAGTTAACGAAAAAGACGAGCAAATTGGATTGATGCCCAAACTTGAAGCTCATGAAAAAGCGGTATTGCACCGTGCTTTTTCTGTTTTTGTTTTGAACAATAAGAATGAAATTATGCTCCAGCAACGAGCACATCAAAAATACCATTCCCCACTTTTATGGACCAATACGTGTTGCAGTCATCAGCGTGATGGCGAAACAAATATTCAAGCCGGAAGTAGAAGATTGTATGAAGAAATGGGTTTTGAAACGGGTCTAAAAGAGTTGTTTC
>CAILTC010000615.1 GCA_903837025.1 uncultured Bacteroidota bacterium
AAAAAATAAAAAATTATCTCATTTCAAAATGAGGAATAGAGTATATTTTGAACATAATACAGCTAAAATACTTTTTAATTCCTATAAGGCACCATGTAAAGTTGCGATATTTGCTTTAGTTAAAGGTGGAGTGGGGAAAACTACTATTTGTAGAGAGGTTGCTATTAGATCGACTTTAATGGGTAAAAAAGTATTAACTATTGAAATAGATCACCAATGGAACCTAACAAAGTCTTTTGGGGTCAATCCTCAAAATATACCTGTTTTAATAGATTTACTTAACAACCAAGAAATAAACATAAAAGATTCTATTACATCAGTAATTCCTGGTTTAGACATAATACCTAGTCGCTATGACAATTCAGTTTTAGATAGCTATATTATGCTAAAAGCTATGCCACTAAAAAAAATATTAAAAACAAAAATAGAGCCGTTACGCAAAGAGTATGATTTAATTTTAATTGATTGCCCTCCATCTTTAGGGCAAGCAGTATCAGCGGCGGTAATTTGTTCTGATTTAATCATATTACCAACTACTCCATGTGATTTTAGTGATTCAGGAATAGAAACTACTGTACGAGAGATAGAAAGAATGGCAAGAGATTATGACATTAATGTGTCTATGAAAATAGTTTTAAACAAATATGATAACAGAGAAAGTGATTCTTATGAAACACTTTCTGAGCTTATTAAACACAAAAAATATGGTCAAATGTTATTTAACTGTTATTTGCGTAAATGTAAAGAAATAGAGAAATTAAGGCGTCAACATTCAACAGTTTTTGAAAGCACTATAAGTACTAATGGTAGAGAAGATATAGATAATTTTACAAGAGAACTATTAGGCATGGACAAGAGAAAAGAGGAAAACAAAAATATTGAAACAAAAACAGAAGAAACAGAATGTTTGATAAATTAAGCTAAACGTTAGGAACATAAAATGCCAACTTTAGAACAATTCAAAGAAAAACAAAAAACAATTAAAGAAAAAAATAATAACATAACTTTTCAACCAAAAAGATATGCTCCATATTTATTGCAAGAAGAAATAATAAATAATATCTCCCAACAAGATTTACAAAAACTAGATTTTGTAAATTCAGATAATAATAAATTTATAAATGATCGAATTGTTACGCTATATGGTATAAAAAAAAAGCTTTTATTCTATTTTGTAGAATTATGTAATTCTTCTGGGGGATCTATAACTGGATCTATAAATGTCAAAACTTTGGTAAACATTACTGACAGCACTCACAAAACCATAAAGAAAATAATACAAGATATGACAAAAGAAGGACTCATCAAAAGAATGAAAGGAAGAACAGGTAAGGGTGGTTTTTCTGTGTTCTTACTTACAGAAAGCGTCAAACAAGCAGTCATAGAATACAAGAGCAAAATTAATATTAGAAGCATAGAAGAAAACAATAATATTAGTAATAATCTTAATAATGGCAATGATCTTATTGATGAATTGCCAAACGAATGGAAGGAGATTAACTATGATTCGCTTAAAAATATTGGTTTTGCTGAATCTCAATTAAGACAACTATACAATAAAAAATTAAACACACCACAAATAATACAGGCTTCTATAGATCATTTTTCTTTTGGACTAAATTATAATAAAGATAAATTTAATAAATACACAGATCCGTTAAATGTTTTAATGGGGGTCTTGAGAAATGGCGGTAGATGGATAGAAAAAAATTACGAGACACCACAAGAGCGAACTTTAAAAGAATTACTTGAAGAAAAAAAACAACGTCAAGAATCAAAAGAAAGATTAATTACGGAAATAATCAATTTAGAATTTCCTGTGTGGGAAAAAAATTTAAGCGAGGAAGAAAAAAAAATTATTGTGCCAGAA
>CAILTC010000616.1 GCA_903837025.1 uncultured Bacteroidota bacterium
AAGAATCAATTTCTTCTTTTGAATTCAAAAAATAATTCATTATCAATACGTTTCACAAATGAATTCGAACATAATTCTATTTTAAGGAATTCAAATTTATCAGCAAAAAGAAGCTCATATTCGGCTTGGCTTCCACCAAAAGGAGGTCCACCAACAAAATTTTTATTAAATAATAAACCAGATAATCGTCCCTCTTTAGCCAAAAGCTGATGCATTTTTGATACGTACTGCTCCCGCATTGTGGGTGGCAAAGCACAGAAAAAAGTTTGTTCGATAATCAAATCATATACGCCTTTGTGTTCGAAAAAATCTCCTAAAACAATTTTAATATTTGGATTATTTCCGAATGTAAGACTAAGGTTTTCAACCAATGTTGGCGCAATATCAATTACAGTAACCTTCGTAAAACCTTGGTTTAACAGATAGGCTGCCTCGTAGGAGTTGCCGCATCCTGGAATTAATATACTTTGATTTTTATCTTCTAAAGTATCAATATATGCTTTTATTGGCGGAGAAACAACCCCTAAATCCCAAACTGCGGTATTGTCTTTGTAACGATTGTCCCAATATTCTTGATCTAATATTTCTTCGGATGAATTCATGCGGTCATTTTTATTTTCTAATTTTACAAGGGATTGAATGTTCAAAAGCAACTAGATAAAAATTGCTTATTAGGTCGTTTTTTCGATAATTATTTTAATAATTTGATCTTTGGTCAAAACCCCAGATTGTCTCCACAATTGCTTTCCGTTTTGGTACAAAACCATAGTAGGAACACCACGAACTTGATATTTTGAAGCTAATCCTTGATTTTTGTCCACATCAATTTTTAGTATCGAAATTCGATCTCCCATGCTATCTTTCACTTCTTTCAAAATAGGAGCTAATGTTTTGCAGGGTCCACACCAAGTGGCAAAAAAGTCAATTAAAACCGGATTTGGGGATTGGATAATACTTTCGAAACTACTCATTTTATTAATTTTAGATAATAGAAACTGCACCATGATATAAAAAAAACCTCCTTTTATTTTAATGTTGAAGGGCAAACATAATTCGTTGTTTTGATTCCTGTTTTCTTAATCTCTGCAAATCCGCCCAATACATTAACTAAATTATGATAGCCGCGCGCTTTCAATATCGAAGCGGTAATCATAGAACGATAACCTCCAGCACAATGCAAATAAAACGACTCTTCTTTTGGAAACTCAGCCAAATGCTCATTCAAAAAATCCAATGGTGCTGAAGGAACTCCTTCAATATGTTCCGCTGCATATTCATTAGGTCTTCGCACATCAAAAATGGGAACTTCTTCTTCTTCCATAATATCTTCCAGCATTTTTGCCGTAACCGAATTTACCGTATCATATTCTAATCCAGCATTTTTCCAAGTTTCAAAACCACCTTTCAAATACCCCAATGTATTATCATAACCCACCCTTGCCAAACGTAAAATAGACTCCTCTTCTCTACCGTAAGGAGTTACTAAAAGCAGCGGCTGTTTTACGTCTATAATCAAAGTGCCGACCCAAGGAGCAAACAAACCATCAATACCAATAAAAATAGATTTAGGAATGTGGCCTTTGCCAAAATCCTCCTGATGACGCACATCAAGAATCAAAGCTTCGGTTTCATTAGCGACTAATTCGAAGGTAGTGGCGTCATAAGCAACAGCTTCTTTTATAATATCTTCAACGTTTTCATAACCTTCCCTATTGAGTTTTGCATTCATCGGAAAATAAGAAGGTGGAGGCGATAATCCGTCGGTTACTTCCTCAATAAATTCCGCTTTGGTCATATTGGCACGAAGCGCATAATTCACTTGTTTTTGTTCGCCAATAGTACCAATTGTTTCTTTACTCAAGTTTTTTCCGCAGGCACTTCCGGCGCCATGAGCGGGATAAACAATGACATCATCTGCAAGTGTCATCACTTTAGTACGCAAACTATCGTATAATATCCCTGCCAATTGCTCGGTAGTCATATTCGCTGCTTTTTGGGCTAAATCGGGTCTGCCAACATCGCCTAAAAATAAAGTATCCCCACTAAAAAGGGCACAATCTTTACCGTTTTTATCTTTCAAAAGATAACAGGAACTTTCCATCGTATGTCCCGGAGTGTGCAACAAAGTGATAGTGATATCGCCCAATTGAAAAACTTCTCCATCTTTTGCAATATGCGCCTCAAAACTTGTATTCGCATTAGGACCAAATATTATTGGAGCTCCAGATTTTTCGGCCAAAGTCACGTGACCACTAACAAAATCAGCATGAAAATGAGTCTCAAAAATGTATTTTATTTTTGCATTCTTTAGAGTCGCTTTGTCAATATAAGGCTGTACTTCGCGTAATGGATCAATAATGGCAACTTCTCCATTACTTTCTATATAATAAGCACCTTGCGCTAAACAACCCGTGTAAATTTGTTCTATTACCATATTTATGAGCGAATTATTATGTAAATTTATTTAATTTTTGTGTTATGAATGTATAGAAAGTTCCCTTTTGTGAAATTATTATGACCCAAAAAGCTCTCTAATAATAATATAAATCCCCATTACCAAAACAAACCAACCAAAGCCTGTTTTCAGTTTTTCGTCTTCGACTTTTTTAGAAATAACATTCCCAAGAAAGATGCCAAATATCGATGCCAAAGTAAAAATAATCAATAACTTCCAATCTATGATTTGATTTCCGAGAATATCTCCCATAAACCCAATTAGAGATTGTGAAGAAACAATAAAAAGCGAGGTGCCAACTGCAATTTTCATCGGTGTTTTTGTTAAAAGCAACAACGTTGGAATAATCAGGAAACCACCACCAGCACCAACAAAACCTGAAATCAAACCAATTAATATTCCTTGAATCGCGATATTTAAATAATTAAGTTTATCTTCACTGCTATCTGTTTTTACTTTCATGGGTTTTATCATTCTAACCGATGAAACTATCATTACAACAGCAAATACAATCATAATCAAAACCGATTTTCGCAAGGTAAAAACATCTGTCGAAAAAATAATAGTGGGGATTTTAGGAACCAGAATTTTTCGGGTTATAAATACCGTAATCACGGTTGGAATTCCAAATAACAGCACCTTATTAAAATCGACTAATTTTTGTTTGGCTTTGTGAATTCCACCAACTAATGAGGTTGCTCCTATTACAAATAAAGAATAGGCTGTTGCCAAAGTGGGCTCAATTCCCATCACATAAACTAATATAGGAACTGAAAGTATCGAGCCGCCACTACCCAACATTCCTAGGGTCATCCCCACAAAAATCGCTAATACAAATCCTATTATTTGAGCTATTTCCATCTGTAATTTTTTTAGGCTCAAAAATGTGTATTTTTAAGTACCTATTTTGTAACAAATGTTACCATTA
>CAILTC010000617.1 GCA_903837025.1 uncultured Bacteroidota bacterium
ATCTTTGCCGACTGAAAAACGCATTTATGAAGTTTGATTTATTACAAAAAGATCCACATACCAAAGCCAGAGCAGGAAGTATTACTACTGACCATGGTGTGATTGAAACCCCAATTTTTATGCCCGTAGGTACCGTTGCGTCTGTAAAAGGAGTGCATCAGCGGGAGTTGAAAGACGATATTAATCCGGATATTATCCTTGGAAATACCTACCATTTATATTTGCGTCCGCAAACCGAAATTTTGGAAAAAGCGGGTGGTTTACACAAATTTATGAATTGGGACAGGAATATTTTGACCGATTCTGGTGGTTATCAAGTGTATTCGCTTTCGGCTAATAGAAAAATAAAGGAAGAAGGAGTTAAGTTCAAATCGCATATTGACGGTTCATACCACGTTTTTACACCAGAAAATGTGATGGAAATTCAACGAACCATTGGTGCCGATATTATTATGGCTTTCGACGAATGTACGCCATATCCGTGTGATTATCGTTATGCACAACGTTCGATGCACATGACACACCGTTGGTTGGATCGTTGTATCAATCATCTGGAGAAAGTACCAACAAAATATGGTTATGACCAAACTTTTTTCCCGATAATTCAAGGAAGTACTTATAAAGATTTACGTCAGCAATCAGCTGAATATATTGCCAATTCCAATCAACAAGGGAATGCTATTGGCGGACTTTCGGTAGGGGAACCTGCCGAAGAAATGTACGCTATGACCGAAGTGGTTTGCGAAATTCTTCCGGAAGACAAACCTCGTTATTTAATGGGAGTTGGTACACCAATAAATATTCTCGAAAATATTGCTTTGGGAATTGACATGTTCGATTGTGTAATGCCAACCCGAAATGCCCGTAACGGAATGTTATTTACAGCATTTGGAACCATCAATATCAAAAATAAAAAATGGGAAGATGACTTTTCGCCAGTAGACGAAATGGGGCATACTTTTGTTGATACAGAATATACAAAGGCGTATTTGCGACACTTGTTTGCCGCCAACGAATACCTTGGAAAACAAATAGCAACGATACACAATCTTGGGTTTTATATGTGGTTGGTTCGTGAAGCCAGAAAGCATATCTTAGCTGGAGATTTTAGAACTTGGAAAGAAATGATGGTTCGGAATATGAGCCAAAGATTGTAAATTAGGTTCAGGGTTCAAGGTTTTAGGTAATAGTATTTTACCAAAACCCAAAACCCAAAAACCAAGACCCAAGACCAAAAAAAATGAATATAATAGACAAATACATCCTAAAAAAATACTTAACTACTTTTGTGGTCATGTTGGCTTTGTTTGCACCTATAGGAATCGTTATTGACGTTTCTGAAAAAATTAATTTCCTGATCGAAAACAAAGTCCCATTTTTGGCTATAGCCTTATATTACTACAATTTTACGGTTTATTGGTCTAATTTGTTATTTCCCATTTTTTTGTTTTTATCGGTGATTTGGTTCACCTCAAAATTAGCCAATGACACCGAAATCATAGCTATATTAAGTTCCGGAATTTCATTTACAAGATTTTTGAGACCTTATTTAATTGGAGCTACAATCGTTTCTGTTTTTGTTATGCTAATGGGATTTTTCATTGTACCAAAATGTAGTGAAGGATTTAATAATTTTAGATATACC
>CAILTC010000618.1 GCA_903837025.1 uncultured Bacteroidota bacterium
ATACACCATTCATCTGTTGTCATAGTGATGGTTCCATTCCCTTTTTCATCGGCTATAAAATTACCAATATCGCCTCTATGATATTCTCCAACGCCCCATTTTCCATGTTTTTTGAAGGTAGGATTCCAGTGTCCTCCAGCCGAACTTCCGTCAGCAGCCGAACAATCTGATTTTTCATGAATATGTATGGCGTGTACACCTGGTTTTAATCCAGCTAAATTTGCAACAAAAGTAACTTTTCCATTTTTTTCTATAAAAGTAGCTGTTCCAGTTACGGTACTATTACTTTTTGATTCAAATGCAATTTTTAAATTTTTAGAATCGTTTGAGTTACTTTTCGTTTTACACCCAATGATTACGGCTATAATTAGCACGATAGAGAAGATTATTTTTTTCATAATGTTTGTGTTAAATTTTTTTATAAAAATACTCATTAAATGAACATTAAAAATTAAAGTTGTCATAAAATCGTATAAACGATTTATCTTTTAGATTTGTTAATTTATCAAAAAATAAAATAGGTTTATTTAATTCAGGTTTAGTTTGTTCTCTCAATATGCCTGCAAAAGGCTGGGAGTACCATAGCCGTAGTGGTAAAGGATACATGCAAGGATTATTTTGTGGTTATAATTTGGCCTATCTTAAACAGAATATTTATTTCCCATCATTAGTAATCAATTCACAAATTTCACCATTTGGTAGTTTATAGATAGATATATTCATCTTTTTCAATACACACAACCCGCTATGGGGTGAGCTTATTAGCTTTAATTGATAAAGCAACACGAACTAATGTATTCCTTATTTATGCTTTTGGTAATAAATCGAAAGCATTTTATCTTAATGCGGGTGAAACTTTTTGATTCGAAATAAAAACTATCATAAAATGCGCTCCTTTTTTTTGGAGCTTTTTTATAATAGTAAAGGAAATGAAAAAATAAGTATAAATTTATTATGCGTGCATAGTATTTATTTCTTATATTTGAAAAACAATTGCCCTAAATCAAAAACAAATTTACTAGTATAACTACATGAAAGACAAAACTATAGACTATATACTTCGCGCAACTTGGCAAGCAGTTGCTAGGATGTATAACGAAGAAGCTGCAAAATATGGCGCTACAATGGCAACTGGTTTTGCTTTATTGAGCATGGACAAGGAGAAAGGAACGCCTTCGACAGCTTTGGGACCAAAAATGGGAATGGAAGCCACAAGCTTAACCAGAACCTTAAAATCTATGGAGGAAAAAGGATTAATCACAAAAGAAAAAAATCCGTATGATGGTCGTGGTGTTTTGATTTATTTAACCGAATTTGGAAAAGAAAAAAGAGAATTTTCAAAAAATACTGTTTTGAAATTCAACGAAGCAGTAAAACAAAATATTTCAGAGGAACAACTCCAACATTTTATTGAAGTTTCAGAAATTATCAATGAGTTAATTCAAGATAAAAACATATTTAATCACAAGAGCGACAGCTAACTGGCGCAGCAAACTGAAAAAAGAAAATGAAAAGATCAATTAAAAAAGTTGCAGTAATTGGATCCGGAATTATGGGTTCAGGAATTGCTTGTCATTTTGCCAACATTGGTATCGAAGTGTTACTTCTGGATATTGTTCCAAGAGAACTCACCGAAGCCGAAACAAAGAAAGGATTGACATTAGAGAGCAAAATTGTTCGCAATCGCTTAGTTAATGAACATTTTCAAAATGCGTTGAAATCAAAGCCTTCTCCTATTTATCACCCAAAATTTGCTAGTAGAATTACTACTGGAAATACAACTGATGACATCTCAAAAATAGCAAATGTCGATTGGATTATCGAAGTGGTTGTAGAGCGTTTGGATATTAAAAAAATGGTTTTCGAACAAATTGAAAAATACCGTAAACCAGGAACTTTAGTAACCTCGAATACATCCGGAATACCCATTCATTTTATGAGCGAAGGAAGGTCGGAAGATTTTCAGAAACACTTTTGCGGAACGCACTTTTTTAACCCAGCACGTTACTTGAAATTATTTGAAATAATTCCTGGTCCGCAAACTACAACCGAAGTTTTGGACTTCCTTACTATATATGGAGAGAAATTTTTAGGCAAAACTTCGGTCGTAGCCAAAGATACTCCCGCTTTTATCGGAAACAGAATTGGAATTTACGGAATTCAAAGTTTGTTTCATTTGGTTACCGAAATAGGGTTAACCATCGAAGAAGTCGATAAATTAACTGGTCCAGTCATTGGAAGACCAAAATCGGCTACTTTCCGAACAGTTGATGTGGTAGGTTTAGATACTTTGGTACATGTTGCCAACGGAATTTATGAAAACTGCCCGAATGACGAACAACACGAATTATTCAAATTACCCGATTTCATCTCAAAAATGATGAAAAACAATTGGCTTGGAAGCAAAACGGGACAAGGTTTTTACAAAAAAGAAGGACGCGAGATTCTGTCTTTAGATTTGAATACTTTGAAATATCGCGCAGCAAAAAAAGCTTCGTTTGCCACTTTAGAATTAACAAAAACCATTGATAAACCTATTAATCGCTTTAAGGTTTTGGTAAAAGGAACTGATAAAGCGGGTGAATTCTATAGACGTAGTTTCGCCGGAATGTTTGCTTATGTTTCCAATAGAATTCCAGAAATCACAGGCGAATTATACAAGATTGATGATGCTATGAAAGCAGGTTTCGGATGGGAAAACGGTCCTTTCGAAATTTGGGATGCCATTGGCGTAGCAAAAGGAATTGAAATCATGAAAGCCGAAGGTTTAGAACCAAACGCTTGGGTGAATGAAATGCTAGCTTCCGGAAATTCGAGTTTTTATACTGTAAAAGAAGGAGCTACGTATTTTTATAATATTCCAAATAAAACGCAGACAAAAGTTCCGGGACAAGACGCCTTTATTATCCTGAATAACATTCGCGAAAGCAAAAAAATATGGAGCAATAGTGGTGCTATTATCCAAGATTTGGGCGACGGAATTTTGAATTTGGAGTTTCAATCGAAAATGAATACCATAGGTGGAGACGTTTTACAAGCCATCAACAAAGCCATTGATTTGTCCGAAAAAGAATATCAAGGTTTGGTTATTGGTAACCAAGGAGCCAATTTTTCGGTGGGTGCTAATATTGGAATGATCTTTATGATGGCGGTCGAACAAGAATATGAAGAGCTAAATATGGCGATCAAAATGTTTCAAGATACCATGATGCGGGTGCGCTATTCTGGAATTCCAGTAATCGTAGCACCACACGGAATGACATTGGGTGGCGGTTGCGAAATGAGCATGCATGCCGATAAAGTGGTGGCTGCTGCAGAAACGTATATTGGTTTGGTCGAATTTGGAGTTGGTGTAATTCCAGGAGGTGGCGGATCGAAAGAAATGACATTGAGAGCTTCGGATTTATTTCGTAAAAACGATGTTGAACTCAATGTTTTACAAGAATACTTCCTGACTGTGGCTATGGCCAAAGTATCGACTTCGGCTCATGAAGCCTTTGATTTAGGAGTCTTGCAACACGGAAAAGATGTTGTTGTTGTCAATAAAGATCGCCAGATTGCCGAAGCCAAAAAACACGCTTTACTCATGGCAGAAGCCGGATATACCCAACCAATTCGAAGAAATGATGTGAAAGTTTTAGGAAAACAAGCTTTAGGAATGTTCTTAGTAGGAACCGACCAAATGGAAGCCGGGAAATACATCTCGGAACACGATAAAAAAATCGCCAATAAACTGGCTTACGTTATGGCTGGTGGCGATTTATCTGAACCAACATTGGTAAATGAACAATATTTATTGGATATTGAAAGAGAAGCTTTTTTGAGTTTGTGTACAGAAAGAAAAACATTGGAACGCATCCAATTTATGTTAACCAAAGGGAAACCGTTGAGAAATTAGAAAAATAAGAACTAAGAGGTTAGAAGTAAGAAACAAGATGTTAACTACAATCGTCTTTTCTCTTTCTTCTCTCTTCTATTATCTAAAAAAAAATGAAAACAGCCTATATAGTAAAAGCATACAGAACAGCGGTAGGAAAAGCACCAAAAGGAGTATTTAGATTCAAGCGCCCTGATGAATTAGCCGCCGAAACCATCCAATTTATGATGAATGAATTGCCGGATTTCGACAAGAAACGCATCGATGATGTCATGGTGGGGAATGCTATGCCGGAAGCCGAACAAGGACTCAACGTGGGACGATTGATTTCCTTAATGGGATTAAAAATAGAAGATGTTCCGGGTGTAACTGTTAATAGATACTGCGCTTCGGGACTGGAAACTATTGGGATGGCTACAGCTAAAATTCAATCCGGAATGGCCGATTGCATTATTGCTGGTGGCGCAGAGAGCATGAGTTTTATTCCGATGGGTGGCTACAAACCAACACCTGATTATGCTGTGGCTAAAGCTGGTCACGAAGATTATTATTGGGGAATGGGATTAACTGCCGAAGCAGTTGCCAAACAATATAACATCACAAGAGCCGATCAAGATGAGTTTGCTTATCAAAGTCACATGAAAGCCTTGAAAGCTCAAGCCGATGGTAAATTTGAC
>CAILTC010000619.1 GCA_903837025.1 uncultured Bacteroidota bacterium
GGGGCCAAAAACAGCAATGCTCGATGGCCAGAATATTTTTTTTATTTTCTTGGCTTTCGCCAAATTCAAGACGTGAAAAAGCGAATTCATATTCAAATCCCAAGCAAAAGCAGGATTTTTTTCGGCTGTTGCCGATAGTAATGCCGCCATCAAATAAATATCGGTTATCTGATGTATTTCGACAAGATGTTCAATTTGGTTGAAATCGAGTGCATTTACAACTTCAAAAGTCCCCGAATTGACGATGTCATTATTCAATTTTCGAATATCGGAAGCGATCACATTTTCGATTCCGTATATTTCTCGAAGCTTATGGGTGAGTTCGGTCCCGATTTGCCCACAAGCACCTATAATCAGTATTTTAGGTTTCATAATTTAGGAGATTAAAAAACAAAGATAACGTTTTCGTAAATATCCTAATTTCATTAAAACCTAAATAAATTGGGTAAAAAGACAGTAGTAATCGCACTGAATTTCTTAATTCCGTTACTTTAAAAACAGAAAAAGACTTTGATTATAGTATATTGTTAATTAAAATTGTAAAATGCCTGCTTAAACTTTTATCCAATTCATTAAAAGATCATTTAGAAATGCTGCGAAAATCATTAATAGCATTGATCCTTATTTAGTAATCACCAGTTTTGTTATACCTAGCAAATCTCTTTTGAATAATGAAAACGCCATTGATAAGTATAAAAATCTAAATTCAAGAGATAAAAACTGGGAATATGTAAAAGACTGATTGTTCTACGGAGAAATAGAAAAAGTATTTATGAGTATAGTTCTATACTTATTGTACTGATTTTTGCTTCAAAGCAAGATGGTCTAATTGCTAATGAAATCATTCAAGAATTTAGAGCAATAATTCCTAACAAAAGTCGCTATTACTAAGATGCAATATTCATTGCTTAATCGAGTGCGGTTAATAACAAGAACTATAATTTCAAAAACATTAGTTGTAAATTTTATGGAACAAGTTACTATACTTTTCCATTACAATTTTTCGCTTTAGTTTTAGAGTTGGAGTAAGGTGTCCAGAATCGATTGACCATACATCAGGAGTCAATTCGAAACGTTTTATTTTTTCCCAATTTCCAAATTTTTCATTTAAGTTATCTACTTCTTCCTGAATGCGTTCAATCACTTTTGGATTAGAAATTATTTCTTCATTGGTTGTGCCAACAGTTATTCCGTGGATTTTTTCCCATTCTCGAACAAACTCAAAATTAGGTTGAATGAAGGCAGCCGGCATTTTTTGACCATCACCAATAACCATGATTTGTTCAATAAAACGAGATTGTTTCATAGCATTTTCAAGCAATTGTGGCGAAATATATTTACCTCCAGAGGTTTTGAACATTTCTTTCTTGCGATCGGTAATTTTAAGAAAACCTTCGCTATCAATTTCTCCAATATCACCCGTATGGAAGTATCCGTCAATGATTGCCTCTTTTGTCAAAGCTTCATCTTTGTAGTAGCCGATCATTACATTGGGTCCTTTGCAAAGAATTTCTCCGTCTGGTGCAATTTTTATTTCAACATTATCGATTACTTTCCCTACTGTTCCTACTTTAAAACCCCGATTTCTAGAGTCGTTCACTGATATTACCGGCGAAGTTTCGGTTAGTCCATATCCTTCCATAACGGGGATTTCGGCGGCAGCAAATATTCTGGCAAGCCTTGGCTGTAAAGCGGCACTTCCGGAAACCATTAAATCTAAATTGCCACCTAAACCTGCTCTCCATTTGCTAAAGATGAGTATTCTTGCTATTTTTAGTTGAAATTCATACCAAAAACCATTGGCGCCATTGGGCTCGTATTTCAATCCGAGATCAACAGCCCAGAAAAACATTTTTCTTTTAATACCAGAAAGACTCAAGCCTTTTGCATAGATTTTGTCATATACTTTTTCAAGAAGCCTTGGTACTGCTGACATAACCGTTGGTTTTACCTCATTGATATTGTCACTTATTTTATCGATAGATTCTCCAAAATAAACCGAAACACCATAATATTGGTATAAATACAAAATCATTCTTTCAAAAATATGACAAATGGGCAAGAAACTCATGGCACGACTTCGTCCTTTTTCAAAAGGAATTCTCGCAGCACTATCAAGCACATTTGAAACAATATTTTGGTGCGAAAGCATCACTCCTTTTGGTTTTCCTGTTGTTCCTGAAGTATAAATTATGGTGGCTAAATCCTCTGTATTTACCTTATTTTTTCTTTCTTCAACGGAATCTTGATTGCTTTGGTCTTCGCCAAGGATAAGTAGTTCTTTCCAATTTTTGCAACCTTCAATTTCGTCAAAAGAAAAGACTTCCTTAAGATTGGGTAGATTTGGTTTTATTAAATTTACTTTTCGCAACACTTCAGCATCGGATACAAAACAGTAGATGGAACCAGAATGATTGAGAATATATTCGTAATCAGCTTCTGCAATAGTAGGGTAAATAGGAATGGTTTGCGCTCCGGTTTGAAGAGCACCAATATCCATAATATTCCATTCGGTTCTATTATTAGTAGAAATTAGCGCAATTTTATCGTCTTTTTGAATCCCCATTCGCAACAATGCTCTCGAAATTGCATTGGCTTTAGCAATATATTCTTCAGTTGACGTTTTCACCCAAACCCCATTATACTTGGTAACTAAAGCATCCTCAATAGGATAATGTTCTAATTGATAATAAGGGAAATCAAATAATCTGGTGATATTGGTCATTTTGAAACGGTGTTAATTCAACGCAAATTAAGTAATAAATTAGTAGTGACCAATTTTTTAAGCTTTTAAATATTTTGACAAAAAAGAGATTATTTTACCAATTAGCTGTTTTTTTGGCCCCATATTCTATGTTGTATCCTGTATTTTGTCATAAGTTTAACAGCACAAAATTGATTAATTGTAATATATTTGTAAAGTTTAATTAATATTACTATGCAGAAAAACTTGCGTCTGAACGAATACAAAGTCTTATTTTACAGACTTTCCTTGGCTTATATTTTTTATTTTATTGCCCGAGTTCTTTTTTATCTTTATAATACCGATTTACTAAGAGTTGATTCGGTTTCGGATTTTCTTTCGCTTTGTTATTATGGTTTATCCTTTGATACAACGGCGATTTTATATGTAAACCTTCTGTTTATTGTTTTTTCGGTGTTACCATTTTACAAAAACACCACCGTTAAATACCAAAGAAATCTGCGATATCTTTATTTTGTAACCAATTTATTGGCCTACTCCACCAACTTTATTGACTTTATTTATTACAAGTTTACATTTGCTCGAACTACAATTGTGGCGCTTAATGTGATCAAGCACGAAACCAATAAAAAGGTTTTGTTTTTTAGCTTTATGTACCATTATTGGCATGTTTTGGCTCTGTTTATTTTGTGTTCCCTATTTTGGATTTATTTATACAAAAAGGTTGCTGTTAAGGTTTCAATTCCAACACAAAAAATTCCTTATTTTGGATTTTCAATAGTGGGATTCTTATTGATAATTTTGTTAACTATTGGGGGGATTCGTGGAGGTGATTTCAAGAAATCGACTCGGCCAATCAACCTTTTAGACGCAAGTCGCCATGTAAAAAACATCGTTCATTCGGATATTGTTCTGAACACGCCTTTTGCCATAATCCGAACCATGTTTGCCAATAGTTTCCTTAAAACAAACTATCCGGGAGTGACCGAGCAACTGATTTTAGAAAAAATTCAGCCGATCAAACAATACCACAATAATCCGGAAACGAAACCCAATGTGGTTGTTTTTATTCTCGAAAGTTATGGCCGCGAATACATTGGCGCTTTCAATAAAAAGTCAGGTATTCCTAATTACAAAACACATGCCCCTTTCTTGGATTCCTTGTCGCAGCACAGTATGATTTTTACCAATGCCTATGCCAATGGTCGCCAATCGATACACGGAATGTCGTCAGTTTTAGCAGGAATTCCTTCGTTTAAAGATGCTTTTACATCCTCTCCTTATCCAAAACAAAAAATAGAATCGATTGTTTCTACCTTAAAAAGTGACGGATATGACACTTCCTTTTTTCACGGTGCGGCTAATGGTTCGATGGGATTTTTAGGTTTCGGAAATATTCTTGGTATCGATCATTATTATGGAAGAACCGAGTTTAATGACGATTCACAATTTGATGGTTTTTGGGGAATTTGGGACGAACCTTTTCTTCAATTTATGAAAAACACTTTGGATAAAAAGAAAACACCATTCTTCGCTTCTGTTTTCACGGTTTCCTCGCATGAACCTTATATCATTCCTGATAAGTATAAAAACAGGTTTCACGAAGGGGGAGTTCCTATTCATAAATGTGCCGAATACACCGATTTTGCTCTGAAAAGATTTTTTACAGAAGCTAAAAAACAGCCTTGGTTTTCGAATACTATTTTTGTTTTGGTAGCTGATCATTGCAATCAAATTTATTATGATGAATACCAAAAACCAATAAATAGATATGCCGTTCCTATTATTATTTATAAACCTAATAGCAAATATGTGGGCGTAGATGACGATTTTGCGCAACAAATAGATATTTATCCAACGATTTTAGACATGATTGGATACAAAAAACCGTTCAGAAGCTGGGGTCGAAGTTTGTTTGACAAAAAAACAACAGCTCCTTTTGTCATTAATTCTACGGGAAGTATTTACCAATTTGCAAGAGGAAATTATATTTGTACTTTCGACGGGAAAGTAGCTCTTGGGTTTTACGATAAAAATGATAAGGCTTTGAAAAATAATCTGATAAAATCTAGAAATCCAGAAATGGACGATTTAGAGTTGCGTTGCAAAGCCTTTATTCAGGATTATATGAATCGTGTTGTAGACAAAAAGATGTTTTACAAACCCTAAATAATGAAGGTAAACAAAAAAATAATTGGTTTTTCGATACTGGCGATTGTGTTGATTTTAGTTGGAAAATATGTTTACGACATGAACATAAATCATAATTTTGAGACTATCACAGAAGGCAAAGTTTATAAGTCAGGTGTAATACCTCCAGACGAATTACAGAGTTATATCAAGAAATACCATATTAAATCTATTGTCGATTTGCGCTTTCCAGGTTCTAATGATCGAGCTAACAATCCCGAAAAACAAGCTGATTTGTTTGCCGAAAAAGAGGCCATTTCGAAAATAAAAGGAGTTAATTATTTCAATAATGGTTCAGACCAAGTTCCGAAACAGGAAAATCTAGATAGCTTCTTCAAAATAATGGATAACAAAGAAAACTATCCCGTTTTGATTCATTGTTACCATGGTATAGGTCGCGCCGAAATGTATTCAGCTATTTATCGCATTGAATATGAAAATTTCACCAACGAAGAGGCCAGAAGCGGAGTAAGAACACTTGTAAAATGGAGTTCTTTCGACGATGGAAAACCAAAAGGAGACTATTTGAAAGCCTATAAAAGCAGGAGGCAATTAGCTGGAGAGAAGAAGTAGCTTTTTAGGGGGTAAATGTTCTAATTCTATTTTTTTCAATCCACAATCGAGTATTTACAAAAGCTTCATCCTAAAGCGAAACTTCATCGTTTCTATCTTTTAATAATCTGTTAATGCCGACTTAATGAGTAATAACGATGGTCTAAATAAAAATGCTTTGGGCTATGTAAAAGTCAAAGTGTATCGGGTAAAGAAATTATAAATTTACTTCGTAACTTTGCGGCTTAATAAATTCGCAATGAAATTAAAATTCATATATCTTCTTTCTATGGTTTTTGTGTTGTTTTCGTGTAAGGACGAAACACAAAAGCACCTAGTTGAAACCCAAAAAGACATCAAAAAGAAAGAATTAATTTTTTCTAATATTGAAAAAGGCTGGGTTTTTAATGCAAATCCTATTAATTCAACTTCTCAAGCAAATAAATCCTCTTGGAAAGAATGGGGTAACTTCTTAACAGAATTGGAACAAAAACCAAAGAAAACAATCGATGCTTTTCAAAAAAAATCAACGGAACTTTCTAAGAAAGTCATGGATTTGAATACTAATATTCCGATAGATTTTAATAAACCCCAAATCAAAAGCCGAATTTCGACGCTTATTACCAAAGTCAGAATGTTAGATTTATACATTCACTTAGACAATATTCCGGATAACAAAGTGGTTGCGTTGGTTGGTGAAATCAATGTAGAATTAGTATCGATGCAAAATCAAATGGACAAAATTGTTCGAAAAAGCAAAATTCCTATTGAAGAAGGTGAGTCGGAATTGAGAAAAATGTTAGATACTACTAGAGCCATTCCAACTACACGACAACAAGCTGAAGAACTTAATAAGCCTCGAGTTGAGTAAAACAATCCTACATAAGATCTACGAGAATTCGCCAAAAATAAAGCAAATTGTCGAAATTTTACATCAAGCCGAACCTAAAATCCAGCTGAACGGGTTGATTGGTTCGTCGCTTTCGTTTGTGGTGCAATCGCTTTTCAAAAAGACTGAAAAGCCATTTTTACTGATACTAAACGACAAGGAAGAAGCCGCTTATTATTTGAATGATTTGGAACTTATGGTTGGCGAAGAGGATGTGCTTTTTTATCCCGGTTCGTATCGTCGTCCGTACCAAATTGAAGATACCGATAATGCCAATGTTTTGCTTCGCGCCGAAGTCCTGAACCGCATTAATTCCCGCAAGAAACCGGCCATTATTGTCACCTATCCCGAAGCCCTTTTCGAGAAAGTGGTCACCCGAAAAGAGTTGGATAAAAACACCTTAAAAGTGGCTGTGGGCGATAAGATTTCTATCGATTTTATCAATGAAGTTTTGTTTGAATATGAATTTAAAAGAGTCGATTTTATTACGGAACCTGGCGAATTTTCCGTTCGTGGCGGAATTGTAGATGTCTTCTCTTTTTCGAATGATAATCCGTACCGAATTGAGTTTTTTGGTGACGAAGTCGAAAGCATCCGAAGTTTCGATGTTGAAACGCAGTTGTCTATCGAAAAACAGAAAAAAATTACAATAATTCCCAATGTCGAAAATAAATTCTTTCAGGAAAACCGCGAAAGTTTTTTGGAATATATCAATAATCAAACGGTTATTTTTATCCAAGATACGGATTCTCTTTTTTCGAAATTGGATAAATTGTTTGCCAAAGCCACTGAAATTTTCGAGAATCTGAAAGCAACTATAGATCATGTTGCGCCAAGTCAATTGTTCTTGAATCAGGCAGAATTCATCAAGAAAAGCCTCGATTTTTCAATTGTCGAATTGAGTTCAAAAGCTATTTATAGAACCAAAAGTTCTTTCGATTTTCATATCAAACCGCAGCCGTCCTTCAACAAACAATTCGATTTGTTGTTGAATAATTTGAATGACAACCATTTTAACGGTTACAAAAATTATTTGTTTTGTTCGAATGATGCCCAAGCCAAAAGGTTTCACGATATTTTTGAAACTTTAGACGAAGAAAATTCCGAGAATATTCGCAAGCAATACAATACGATTGTTTTTCCTTTATATCAGGGATTTATCGACGAGGAAACTCAAATTGCCTGTTATACCGATCACCAAATTTTTGAGCGGTATCATAAATTTAGCATCAAAAGCAACGTTTCGAAGAAGCAAAATATCACTTTAAAAGAATTGACGACCTTGTCCGTTGGCGATTATGTAACGCATATCGATCACGGAATTGGACGATTTGGAGGCTTGCAAAAAATACAAGTAGAAGGTAGAACGCAAGAAGCCATCAAACTGGTTTATGCCGATAATGACATTGTTTATGTGAGTATTCACTCGCTTTACAAGATTTCGAAATACACTGGTAAAGACGGAACACCGCCCAAAATTTATAAATTGGGTTCGAATGCTTGGAAGATCCTCAAGCAAAAAACCAAGGCGCGTGTCAAACATATTGCGTTCAATTTGATTCAATTGTATGCCAAAAGAAAATTAGAAAAAGGATTCCGTTTTGCGCCCGACAGCTATTTGCAAAACGAATTAGAAAGTTCGTTTATTTACGAAGATACGCCCGATCAAACCAAATCGACGGCCGAAGTCAAAGCCGATATGGAAAGTGATCGCCCAATGGATCGTTTGGTTTGTGGCGATGTAGGTTTCGGAAAAACTGAAGTTGCCATTCGTGCCGCTTTCAAAGCCGTTGACAATAGCAAACAAGTGGCCGTTTTGGTTCCTACGACGATTTTGGCGTACCAGCATTACCGCACTTTTACCGAAAGGTTGAAGGAAATGCCCGTTTCGGTGGGGTATTTGAACCGATTTCGAACGGCCAAACAAAAAGCCGAAACCTTAAAATTATTGGCGGAAGGCAAACTCGATATTGTCATTGGAACGCATCAATTGGTCAACAAAAATGTGGTTTTCAAGGACCTTGGTTTGTTAATTGTTGATGAGGAACAAAAATTTGGTGTCAACGTAAAAGACAAACTCAAAACTATCGCCGCCAATGTCGATACTTTGACATTAACGGCAACGCCCATCCCGAGAACCTTGCAGTTTTCGTTGATGGCGGCTCGAGATTTATCAGTAATTACAACGCCTCCGCCCAATCGGTATCCTATCGAAACCAATGTGGTTGGTTTTAGCGAAGAGCTTATTCGGGATGCGATTTCGTATGAAATTCAGCGAAACGGACAGGTTTTCTTTATCAATAATCGAATCGAGAACATAAAGGAAGTGGCGGGAATGATTCAGCGATTGGTGCCCGATGCCCGAGTGGGAATTGGTCACGGCCAGATGGATGGTAGCAAACTCGAGGAATTAATGTTGGCTTTTATGAACGGCGAATTCGATGTTTTGGTGGCAACCACTATTATCGAAAGCGGATTAGACGTTCCCAATGCGAATACGATTTTTATTAATAATGCCAATAATTTTGGCTTGTCCGATTTGCACCAAATGCGGGGTCGTGTAGGACGTAGCAACAAGAAAGCCTTTTGTTATTTTATTTGTCCGCCCTATTCGGTGATGACGGATGATGCCCGAAAACGAATTCAGGCTTTGGAACAATTCTCTGATCTGGGAAGCGGTTTCAATATTGCGATGA
>CAILTC010000620.1 GCA_903837025.1 uncultured Bacteroidota bacterium
ACAGAAAGCAAAATAATATTTACCCAACAGCTTATGCTACTCGTGGTTTTGATGTCACTTTTGACACCATGATGCGTTTGTCGCAAGGTAAAAATTATCAGGAAGAAGCAGAAACAATTGCGACAGCTCAGGTTGATAATATGTTTGAATATTATAAAAAAAGTGACGGAGGTTATGCAAATAAAGGGGTTTATATTTTATATTACGATACTGATTTAACCATTAAAGAAGCGAAATAAGGAAGTTAACCTGTCCTGTTTTCATGAGTTTGAATTCAGATATTGAGAATAGAATTAGTTTTAATTGGAAGTAGAAAAAGAAAATAGAACAAAGAATTAGCAAAGAATGTAGAAAATAGAGTTTAGAATTCAAATTAAAGGATTATATCTATTTTCTATTCTCTTTTTTCGCTTAAAAAAATGGATCAAAACCAAAAACAACTCATCAAATTAGCCCACACAAAAATGCCTTTTGGTAAATATGAAGGCAGACATCTTATCGATTTGCCCGAATATTATGTGGTTTGGTATTCTAATAAAGGATTTCCGAAAGGAGAACTAGGGGAACAATTACAACTGGTTTACGAACTAAAACTCAACGGTCTCGAAGAACTAATCAGGAATATTAGAAAACGGTATCCAAAACCTTAGTTTTAAAATTAACCCGTTGGGTGTTATTCAATTTATTTAATTTTTAACCACATAGATCATAGATTTTAAAAATTCCGAAAGGCGTTTCAATCTATTAAAGATAATCATAGCTATGTGAACCCAAGACCCGAGCTAAAGCGAACAGGCGAAGCAATTGGGCTATACAACTCTTTTTTCTATGATCTATGTAGTTATTTTTTTATGATTAATTGATTTCTTTTAATTAATTATACCAAACAGGTTTAGATTATTAAATTTATGGTTTAGTAACGATAATCACAATTTTATTAAAGTCGGCAGCGGCATTGATGACGGCTTTATAATCTTCAAATTTGTCTAATGGATAATTGATGATATTATAAAATTCGGTGTTTTCGACAAGAATTTCATCTCCGTTTTTGGTATATTTACTGATAAAAGCGGCTTCGGTTTTGCCGTTTATTTGGGTTTTATAATCCATTACGAATTTATCCAGATTTTTTATCACCGCTCCTTTTGGTAGCAAAATTTTGATGTTTCGGGTGTAAAAATGTGGATAATCAATCTCTACAGGCAGCATTCTTTTATTTTCTTGATAGAATTCCATTTGTTTTCCGATGGTTTCCCCAACAGCAAATAAATAATTGGCTCCTGCTTTTTTGGTTAACTCTTTTCCGTCAAAAGTTATGTTTAAAACAAATGGTTTTTTGCCTATAAAATCGATTCCGTCATTTTCGGTTGTCAAGGTTTTGTATTCTGTTTTTACCGTATAGTTTTCGGCGATATTTTTCAAAATTGTGTTGTATCGTTCTGCGGAAGCGAAATCCTTAATAGGCTGAAAATTTAACCCCGAATAACCCCCAAATGTTAGATTACTAGTTATTAATGGGTTTTCTATGTCTTGGGTAAAATCAACCGTGATATTCATTATATCGTGAGAAATATCGTTTCCTGGAATTGGGATGAAATTAATTTCTCCGATGCCCATTGTGATTCCTGCAAATTTGGTTCCTTTAATAAATAAGCCATTGTTGTTGGCAATATTCGCAGGAAATAACGGAATTCGATACTCGATTTCTGTTGGTGTCAAATACTTTTTGATCGTTGGAAAATAGAATAAAAGTTCACTTAGGTTTTCGAAACTTTCAAAATCTTTGTCAAAAGGAATTTTATATCTATTTGAGGTAAAAACTACATTATTTTCGATTTGGAAGTTTTTGAAAACCGCCAAATATATTTTTAAAATATCAGTTTGATTGGCTTGTTTGGTGTCAATTATATCCGATAAATTTGCTTTGGTAACAATGTACCTATCGTATTTAATGGTTTTTTTGATTTTGTTTTCTATGTTCCAAATTTGCTCTTGTAAATCGGTTGATTTTGGAATAGAAGCACAAAAAGTAGCCACAGCTTTTGTTTGCTTTTTATCCAATTCGGGATTTAGGTTTCCGTATAATTTGGTTGCAAATTCTTTAAAGTTGTTTAAGTTTTTTGCACCGCTATTTAGATTTTCATCTAGTTTATAACGGAATAACTTTATTTGTAAATCCCAGTTCGAATAGTTTTCGTTATTGTCTAAAGCAGGAATGTTTTTATCAGAAACTGTGAGGATTTTTTTGTTTGTAATCTTCACATCTTCAATAGTAGGCTCGCTTAAACCGTTGTAAGATTTAGTTTTAAAGACCAAATGACTGGGATATATTAATTGAAAATTCAAATTGATAATTGGGTGTTCCGCCTGCATTTTGATGGTTTGTCCTGTAAATTCGGGTCTTTCTTCGAGTACATATATTTTTTCGATTATAGCTCCTTTTTCAAGACCATTAACCGCAAAATAGTTGAACTTTATTCCTTTTTCTTGGTCAACTTCTTCTTTAATATCTTTTTGATCTAAATTGATAACGCTACCGTTTTTAAGAATAACTCGGGCTTTGTTCATTAAAACACTTTCGTTAAGGCTAAAAGGAATGTAGATTTTGTTGTTGCGTTCGATCGCCTCATCCGAATTGATGTAGATTTTATCATGTAATAAATGATATTGTTTTGCCCCTTTATCACTTATGACAACTTCTATTTTTATGGTTCGATCGAGAATTACTTCATTCTCGGTTTTGTATTTTTCCGGAATTGTAACTGCTGTTTCTTTTTCGTTCCAGTTGTAATCTTTAAACGGATTTTCTTGGGCAAAAAACAATGAAGTGTTTAGGATTGCGAATGTGAAAACGATTTTTAGGATGTTTTTTTTCATTGTTTTTCTTCTAAAATTATGGAATCGGTGTAATTATTTTTTAGCTCTTTAATCATGTTGTTCCAAGGTGCAAAATCAGATTGATCGAGCAATAATTTTTTTTGCTTTAGTTGAACTTTCAAAAAGACGATATTGTTTTTTACTTCATAAACAAAGTCTGCTTTGATGTAATTATTGTCAAGACTGAAGTTTTTGGGTACGTATTTTACCGTCGAATTTTTAGGAATTTCAAATTCATATTGACTATTTATGAAGCTTAGAAAATCGAATTCAAATTTAGACAATCGATCTTTTTCGATGATTACATTTTCAAGCGGTTTGTCTAGGAATAAATTGATGTAAATTTCCTTATCGGCTTTTAAAACATAATTTCCCAAATCGAAATTGTAATCGATCAAATACGGTTTGTCTCTGTCTTTTGTGTTTTCTTCGGTGTAATTTTTTAAATTAAATTTATTATTTCCTTTTAAAACAAGCCCTTTTATCATTTCAAATCTTGTTTTGTTTGTGGCATCACCAATGTGGGAAAGAATATGACTTCGGTTATAACCGTTGAATTGTATTTTTCCAGAACCAACTAATTTTTCCTTTTCAAGTGTGAGTTTTACTTGTTCGTTAACTTCATTTTTTTCGGCGGGAACAATAGGGACGGTTACTATTTTGAAGGTATCGCCATTACCATACATGGCTTCTTTTCCTTGGATAAAAGCAGTGGGAATTCCGTAAACAGTTTCCTTGTCGGTGGCATCAAGAAAGATACGTTCATCTCCTTTTAGATACACTGCAATCATGTGATTATCTACTGCTGGAGTGGCAGCTTCGGAATAAGAATAAGGGATTTCTCGGGTTCCTATCCAGCAAACACGTACGTTTTTGACATTGGCATATTTTGCCATTGCATTAATTATGCTCGCCATATCTTTGCAATCTCCAAATTTTCTTTGACAAATTAAACTTGCTTCTCGCGGAATAAATCCTTCGTATCCATCTTCAAAAGCAATGTATTTGATATTGTCTTTTACCCAATAAAAGATGCTTTTAATTTTATCATCATCATTCGTGCTATTTTCGGTAATTTTGAGTGTAATAGCTTTTAAAATGGGGTCTTCCGTTTGGTTTAAGTTTTTTGTAAATCCTTTGTAATAGGCATATAATTTATTTACATCACCTAGAACTTCGGTCTTTTTTCCGTTGATGGTATAGTCTTTTATATAGATAATAATATGCGGAATTATGTGCAAATAACCTGGTGAATTACCCTCAGATTTTAGAGGTTTTGTGTTTTTTAATGTCCATTTGTAAACCCATTTTCCTTTTTTTTCTGTTTTCGAAAATTCAATAGCATTCAATTCATCATTAAAAATCCGTGTACCAATGTTTATTTCTTTTTCGGTTTTGATTTCTAATGTAGTATTCTGTGTTGGTAAATTACCTCCAAAAATAAATTTATGTAGTAAAAAAGGATCGACAAACTCTGTTTGATAATCATAGACTTTTTTTGATCCAGCTTCTAAATTTGGGAAAATAAGTTGGCGCTCTTTTACATCATCATAAAAAACCGAACCTTGGCTCGATTGAATTTCGTTGGTTTGAGTTACTTTAATTTTCTTATCACGACCATTGGTATTGATAACGGTAAAAGCATTATAGTTTTGAAGTTTGACCAACTCGGAGTATGTGAATGTTTCTTTGTTATTTTGAATGCCATTTTCAGTAAGAATAATCGATTCATAATGATTATCCTGAATCACTTTTAGTTTGTTATCTACGATAGATAAATCATAAGATTGATTGTCATTGAGCACCAATTCATTAAAATCAGGATATTTTTTTTTGTATTCTTGAAATGAATTTTGTGCATTACCAATGAAAGCAAATGCAAATAATAATGGCAAGCAATAAATAAATTTATTTGATAATTTCAACCAATTCATCCGAATCATATTTTTTTGTTAGTACTAATTTGCCTTCATTATAGATTAAAGTATTGCCGTGTAATTCGTCATTTTTGTAGGTTGATGTTAACCAAGGTTTTGCATCTTCTTTAAAATATTCTTGAATGCCATCATACGCATTGTCTTTGAATCGTTCTCTTTTATAAAGGTTTCCGTTCGCATAATACTCTAATCGTTCCCCATTTAATTGATTTTTCGAATAGTTAGATTCAAATTCTAGTTTGCCCAACTCATTGTTGACTATGTGTTTCCCTTCGAAATTTCCTTTTACCAAAGATAGTGTTATAGCGATTTTTCCGTTGGGATACGAAGAGGAGATTTCGGCTGTTTCATCCTTAATTTGTATTTTTTCATTGAGTTCACCACTTTTACTTCTTTTGATATAATATTGAACATGGTTATTGGCATAACCAATTATTAAAAGAGGTTCGTTTTTTTGATTATAATAAGTGAATTCCCCATCGATTACATCATTTTTTTGATTGTATTCAAACATTTTTGACTGGTTGTGATAATATCGAATATGCTTTCCGTTAGCAATACTAAAAGTGGTTTCGTCTGAAAATTTTAGATTCCCAACCAAATCATACGATTTGTCAACCCCATTTTTTTTTCCGCAATAATAATTTATTTCTCTATTAATGGTACCATAAGGGCTATAGCCTTTATATAAATTGTTTTTGACACCGTTGGTCAGTTCCATTTCTAAAATAGGAGTGTTGAATTTATCTTTTTTCAAATATTTCCCATTCAATTCACCATGTACTAATTCACAAACTTCTATAGTTGTTCCATTATTAAAAGAGGTCGTGAATTTTCCGGTTTTGTTGCTGTAATCAATATTATTTTCTTTCTCCCCTTTATTATTATACGTTTCCGATGAAGTAATTATACCTTCAATGTAGGTGTCTTTGGTAGAAATTGTTCCGTTTTGCCAATAGTCCAATTTTTTAAAATGGATTGACCCATTAATCAGATAGCATTCAGAACTGATAGATCCGTCTGGATTATATTTTTTATAGGGACCATTTTGTTTTCCTTTCTCATAGGAATAGCTTCGGTTTAGTTTTCCGTTTTCATAAATTTCATAAAGACCATTAATGGAGTCATTGGTATAATTTTTAATTCCGCTTAGGAATCCGTTGTGCTCATAATCTTGGCTCAGACCATTTTGTTTACCGTGGGAGTAATTCTCTTTTAATCGTTGTATTCCTGATGGAAAAGTATGATTCCATTCTCCGTCTTTTTTTCCTTTTTCAAAATTGCCAGTTGCTAACTTATTTCCGTAAAAATCATTGATTACAAAAGGTTTTTTCGATGCGTTTATTTCAACAGGATTTGGGTTGTTTTCAGCATATTGAATTCCTGATTTTAATTCTCCAGATTTGTATTTTTCTTCAAAATATTTATTTTTGTTAGTGTCAAAAT
>CAILTC010000621.1 GCA_903837025.1 uncultured Bacteroidota bacterium
AAGAAACTCTTTATAGAAAGTTACGGCTGTGCGATGAATTTTTCGGATAGCGAAATCGTAGCTTCCATCCTATCGTCAAACGGGTATAATACCACGCAAATCCTTGAAGAAGCCGATTTGGTTTTGGTAAACACCTGTTCGATTCGGGACAAAGCAGAACAAACCATCCGAAAACGGTTAGAGAAATACAATGCCGTAAAACGCACCAATCCGAAGATGAAAGTTGGAGTTTTGGGCTGTATGGCAGAGCGTTTGAAAAGTCAGTTTCTGGAAGAAGAAAAAATTGTTGACCTCGTTGTAGGTCCTGATGCGTATAAAGATTTACCGAATTTATTGAGCGAAGTAGAAGAAGGTCGCGATGCGATAAACGTGATTTTGTCGAAAGACGAAACCTATGGCGATATTTCTCCCGTTCGATTGATGAGCAATGGGATTACGGCTTTGGTTTCTATCACGCGTGGTTGCGATAATATGTGTACGTTTTGCGTGGTTCCTTTTACCCGCGGTCGTGAACGCAGTCGTGAACCGCAAAGTATTATGAAGGAAATCCAAGATTTATGGGACAAAGGTTTTAAGGAAATTACGCTTTTGGGTCAGAATGTGGATAGCTTTCTTTGGTATGGCGGTGGTTTGAAAAAAGATTTCGTCAATGCCACCGAAATGCAAAAAGCAACGGCCGTAGATTTTGACCAATTATTAGAAATGGTAGCGGTTGGTTTTCCGAAAATGCGTATTCGGTTTTCTACATCGAATCCGCAAGATATGCACGAAAGTATTTTGCACGTAATTGCAAAACACAACAATATTTGCAAACACATTCACTTGCCTGTTCAATCCGGAAGTAACCGAATTCTAAAAGAAATGAATCGTTTGCATACTCGCGAAGAATATATGACTTTGATTGACAAAATCAGAACTATTATTCCGAATTGCTCGATTACACAAGATATGATTTCAGGTTTTCCAACTGAAACCGAAGAGGATCACCAAGACACTTTGAGTTTAATGGATTATGTGAAATATAATTTTGGTTATATGTATTCGTATTCCGAACGCCCAGGAACATTAGCCGAACGCAAAATGGAAGATGATGTTCCGGAAGCGACAAAATTGCGAAGATTACAGGAAATTGTCGATTTGCAACAACGAAATTCTTTATTCAGAAGCGAGGAATTCATTGGTCAAACTGTAGAGGTTTTGGTTGAAAAATTGTCGAAAAAATCAGAAAAGGATTGGTCGGGTAGAAACTCACAAAGTATTGTTGTGGTTTTCCCAAAGGAGAATTATAAAATTGGTGAGTTTGTAAATGTAAAAATCACGAGTTGCACCAGCGGAACTTTGAAAGGAGTTGCGGTTGGGCTGAGTGAAATGAATTAAAAAAATGGATTTGGTAATTTTTAACGGGTAAACAAATTAAAAGTCTTATTTAACCGATAGTTTGACATAAAAATGCATCTCCAATTTGTCATTCCGTAGGAATCTAGTTTATATATTTTGAGTTTCCTACGGAATGACAATGTTAGTATTGAAAATACATTAT
>CAILTC010000622.1 GCA_903837025.1 uncultured Bacteroidota bacterium
CTGGGATCATATCAAATTGGATCAGAATGGGTGTTTAAGTTGGGCCAGACTATGCGCCTGTAGCGTATGTCATCCATTTGTAGTTCGGATATTGAACTAGCGGTTCCTGCATCAAATTACAGAGTGATTGACATCATAATGGCATGGACTGCCGTGATCCAGAATACATGGCGAATATTAGATCGCTTATCAGGAATCTTATATACTGCTCCTTGACAACTGGTTTCCGGCACAAATCTGTCTGGAACAGACAGACATTTACTAGAAGGGCGTCAGGCAAGAAAGCCTGACGTGAATCCATGCCGGAATGACGATTAATCCATCAAAACAGTTCGAGTGGGGCAAAAATATCTTTCCGGCTTTGATGTTTTTTCTGAGCTGCATAAAGCCTATTATGCTTTTTTATTTCTTAGATGTAGGCGCTATTATTTCGTTTAATGTCCAAAATACCGTTTCACTGATATTAGTTAGTTCTGCCGCACTCATGGTAAGCGTTGTCAGTGCTATTTCTTTTCTTTTACCAAACTTTTTTTGATCTGAAAAGACAAAGGCATCATCGGTTATTTCAACGCAGCCTTGGCTCAGTGCATTTCTTATTAGAGAAACTATCATTTTCCAGTCTGAAAGGACACGCTCACCAATGATTTGATTGGCATCAGGAAACACCAACTCTCTTTTATTCGCCCTTGCTTTAAGCTTGATAAAGAAATCATCTTTATCTTTTATGTTAATTGATTCCCAGAGCCAAACTAAGGTGACATAGGCAAATTGCAAATAGGTACTTTGATTGATTAAGGTAGGTTTTTCTATAATGCTTAATTTTTCATAGATATCTTTAATGAGGCTTTTTAGCTCTTGATGCTCTAGGTTTTCTAGTTCATTGAGTAGCTTTAGATTGAATAGTGCTAATTTTGCAATTTGGAAACATTCTTTCTGCGTCATGGGGTTATCATCCTTTAATATTTTTTCTGCTAACTTAATCAATCAAGCGTCATGCGTAACAAGGCAAGGGCAGGGGTGAGAATGGAACTATCGTCTAGTACCATAGAAAATATGCTTGATTTTTAATCGCTGCTACTTCTTTATTTTAACCTATTTATGGCTAGTTGCGGCTTTGTTATTCTTTAAGCGTTTAATTGTTTGGTATTTCTAAGTATTTGTATGCTACCGAACTATTTAAGAGTGTTATCTTTCAAATATTTTTTCTTTATCGCTAAAAGGTTGATAAGGGTTTTCAGCAATTATATCGGGGTTCATCTGAAAAAAGCAGACAGTTAATATCTCATCAAATTCTAGATAATTCTCAGCGATAACTGTAAAAAAAGAAAAAATAGTATCACATACTTTAGGACTCCTCAATACTAACTGGAGGCCTTTGTAAGCGCTTATTTTTCGTCGTTTAGTAATCAATTTTTGGGTTTTCATGACAATTTCTTTGCTACTATGTTGAGACAGTAATTGTAAGAAGTTTCTGCTGCATTTTTCATTGGGCATGAAAAACGGCAGGCAAATCACTTTAAAAAAAAGCTCTGGTGATGACAGTAAAATACCAGCCATATATAAAGGTTCAGTCAGCGTTAATCTTTCATAATAAAATCGTCCCAGCAAATACCACTGTCTCTGACTTAGTAAACTATTTGGATTAATCTTGCATACCGCTTGC
>CAILTC010000623.1 GCA_903837025.1 uncultured Bacteroidota bacterium
TAGTATAGGTAAATTGCGACATGTCCCCAACAATATCTCCATGACTTCCCATTATGCGGGTACGTCTGCCTTCATAGGAAGTAAAAGCTTCCATACTAAATGCCGCTGTAACCCCATTAGAAAATTGAAGATTGGTAGTATAATGATCGGGTTGGTCATTATCCATTTGGTATACACAACGCCCGTAATTAGTGTTTTTTAGACGATCTAAAATGAATTCTCCTTGCTTGTCTACTTCTTCTGGCAGATCAAAAACATAAGTACGTTGTCTATCACGATAGTAAATTTTCAAAGCACTGTAAGGACATTCTTTTTCAATAGTACATCCATCCATGCAACGAGGGGTGGCTCCTGCTGGTTTATTTTCTATTTTAAACCACTTTAAATTACCAAAAGCTGCTATTTTTTCGCAAGAACTGCCTATCATCCATCGCAAAATATCAAGGTCATGGCAGGATTTCGCAAGAATTATTGGTGTTGTTTCTTTGCTGTTATGCCAATTTCCGCGCACATAACTATGCGACATGTGTATATGTTGTATGGGTTCTAAATGTTGAATACTGATAAGTTCGCCAATACTGCCATTATTTATAAGTTCCCGTAATTTAATGAAATAAGGAGAATACCTCAACACATGGCAAACGGCTACTACACGGTTTGTTTTTTTTGCCAAAGCTAAAATGGCTCTACATTCTTTTTCGGTGGGAGCTATTGGTTTTTCTAGTAAGATATCATATCCCATGGCAAGTGCTTTCATACAAGGACCAAAATGCAAATTGTCGGGTGTAGAAATGCAAATTGCATCAGCAAATTTGGCTCTTTCAAAAACATCTTCCCAAGTTACAAAACTATTTTCAACTGGAATATTATGTCTTTGGCAATAGCGCTTATTTCTGATTTTATTAGGATCAGCAACACCAACGATTTTCAAATGATCTGGATATTTTGCAGCATATTCGCCATAAACATTTCCACGATTACCAGCTCCTAAAGTTATTGCTGTAACAGGTTTGTCTGGTGCTGGATTTTTTTCGGAATTGGGAAGATGCAAACGCAGGTTGGTTTCAGCAAATCCGTGTAAAGGCAAAGTTAATAATCCTCCAGTTGCAAGCCCTAAGGTTTTAAGTAGATCTCTTCTAGAAAGTTCTTTTCCCATATTAAATAACTTTTAATTTATAAATTCAATTCTTTTTTGTCCAATACAATAAAACTATAATTTTTTCAAAAACACACACTACTTATTTTTAAGGTGCATATCTATTAATTATAATCTTAATTTATTGTATAAAATTGGCGCTATTTAAAATCAAATATAAACATTTTTGTTATTGGTTGATTTAAAATTTTTTTTGACATTTCTGAAATTCTGATTTTGTAAAACAAAAAAGAGTTTACAGCTATGTAAACTCTTTTTAAGTAGCCCCGTCGAGAATCGAACTCGAATCAAAAGTTTAGGAAACTCCCATTCTATCCGTTGAACTACAGGGCTAAAACCAAAAAAGCCTCTACATTTCTGTAAAGGCTTTCTGATTTTGCTCCCTCTCTTGGGCTCGAACCAAGGACCCTCTGATTAACAGTCAGATGCTCTAACCAACTGAGCTAAGAAGGAAAGTGTGTTTCACTTTTAAA
>CAILTC010000624.1 GCA_903837025.1 uncultured Bacteroidota bacterium
CGATCTACACTGAAGATTCGCAGTATGCTCCTCTAAATCAAGTTCCAATGTTATACCAAAGGGTTCATTCTTTTCTTCTACCCAATGTCTAACATCTGGAGAGGCAGTGATGTAAAAAAATGAAGCATCCAAAGCATCATACCTTGAACCAATGTGACCATTTGTTATAAATGTAATATTATTAAAATAGTATTCCATAACGGTGAGTACCTCTGTTTTTTCTTCTTCATTAGTTTGTATGGTGTCTTCCATCCTACATGCTCCTAAAAGTTGTTCTCTACTTAATTCTCTTAAAAGGACTTTTCTAAAATCGTTTTTTACTGTAACAATAAATTGTATCATATTTTTTTAATTTAATTTTTGTGTCTCATTTTGTTTTTTTTGAGACACGGTTTATTAATGTCCCGTGACTTTTGTTTTTGATGCACGGAACTTTGTTTGTTTTTTGACAATAGAATTCCACCCCACCCCATGAGGGTAGTTTTCCTTTGTCATTTTGATTTTTTGGGGTTTTGACACATTAGTTTCCAACCCTCACCCAAATAGAGGTTTGGTAGTTAAGTGTCGTTTTTTTGTTTGGGTAAGTCGGAAGATTAATCTTGGATGTGTTAAACCCATCCATCCCGTCTGTAATAAAAAATATAGCTAAAAGAAATTGTAAACAGAAATATTTGCACAACTATTTTTAAAATTAATTTTTACATGTATTCTTTGGGGATATCAATATGAATTATAGAGTTTGTCTTACTAAACCTTCCTTGCTTTTAATGCAATTTATGTCGTAACAAATTATGCAGCTTCTGCAACTTCCCACAAAGTCAAAATCCAAATAAAATTTGTGATACAACTATTAGTATCGGGTTTTTTCTGTTTTCAAATCATCAAAATAAATCCAAAAAATAAGTTGCAGGAACTGTCCCCTTTATGAAGTAATGGTCACTGCGGCGAATATTTATTATTAAAAGAAATGAACCCAAATCGATTAAAATTAATTCTCACCGAGGTACAAGTAAAGCAGCTGATGCAGCAGGTAATAAATGAAACAAAAAATCCAAGACCATGAGTGATTACAAACTCCCAACCGAAGATGAGCAAACTGTTCTATACCTCGTGCCGGCAATTGGGAAACAAAAGGAACATCTTAATTTAAAGTCTTTATTATATGCTAAACATGTCATTAACAAGGTTGTTAATCAGTATAATATTAATCATGACCAAAGCATCGGAGTGGTGGGTGACAGGCAAAGTGTTGAGGTTATCTTGGCGGAGTTAATAGAAGGCTATCAAAAATATTGGGGCGACAATTTTACAAACATTGCAGATGACATTGACTTTGATAACCCCTACCCAATGCCAAACAAAGTTTAGATCACCGGGGTCCCTGTAGTCCGATCATCTCCTTCTATTTTATATGCGATTCTCAACAATACAATTTGTAAGTAAGAATGGTATTGACAATGAATGGTCGGGTTTTAATATTTGATTCGATGTCGTACATTTAAGTAATCATTACAAACAAATTTCAATTTCATTCTTTTTAAAATACGATTATGGGATTCTTTGACGCAATTAAATTTCCTACTTATACAATTAAGTATGAAGGGGGATTACCAGACTTCAAACCAGCACCAGGTGCTATTCAATTCAAAGAAGACCATGCAGAATTAAAAATAATGGTTGGCTTTTCACGAAAAACTGTAATAATAAATCCTGACGACATTGTAGAAGTTGGATTAAATCAAGAAACTTATCGTTCTGCTGGAAAAGCGGCGGCTGGGGCAATTGTGGGTGGACTTTTAACGGGTGGTATTGGGCTACTGGCAGGGGCGGCATTGGGAGGAAAAAGACGAAAAGAAAATCAACTTCATTTAGTGATCAAATATATGAACCAAGACTGCGAAGTATTTATTTCACCAAATAATGACATACCTAAAATTTATGCAGGACTAAAAACATTAGTTGCAAAACAAAGTGTTCAACCTGTTATTGAAAAAGTATCAAGTGACAGAACTCATGTTGACCCTTCATCAGAGATAGAAAAATTATACGACCTCTTACAAAAAGGAATTTTAACTCAAGAAGAGTTTGACACAAAGAAGAAATTATTGTTAGGCATTTGATGCCAAACAAATAATCGGCTCTTCAGGACCAGGCCCTGAAGGTTGTAAATCAAGGTTCCATGATTTAGGATCATTTCTGCCAACCAAGTTCTTCAGCAGCACCGGTAAAAAGTCACAATGGCGTGCGAATTCTCAATCATAATGCTTCTGCCAACCAATTTTTGGATCAGCACCGGTAAAAAGTCACCTATAGTCCA
>CAILTC010000625.1 GCA_903837025.1 uncultured Bacteroidota bacterium
CCTCTTTAAATTCTTTCTAAAATTTTATAAAATAGTTGATATTCTATTAAATTCAATAGGTTTGAATCAATACGTCAGTTGGGATATTTAGACTTGTATGTAATTGTCTAATCATTTCTAACGATAGTTTTCTCTTTTTGTTTAGTATTTCACTTGCACGACTTTTAAAACCAATAATTTTAGCCAAATCATTTTGTGTGTATCCCATTTGTTCCATCTTGAATTTGATTGCTTCAATTGGATCTGGTAAATCTATCGGAAAATGTTGTTTTTCATATTGGTCAATTAGAATGCCTAAAAGTTCTAATTCGTCTCCTTCTTTTGTTCCTTTTTTGGCGTCAAAGATTACTTCAAGTCTTTCTAAGGCTTGATTATAATCATTTTCTGTTTTAATAAGATTTATGTTCATAATCTAAATTGTGTTAGCATTAATTTTATCGTATTCTGGGTGAGTCCCAATAAACCGAATCCAAACCATTTCGTATTCAAAATTTATTTTTACGATTAATCTGTAATTATTCCCTTTTATATTAAAAACAATTCGATTGTCATTTAATATACTTGCACTTGGATATTCATCTTTTATTTCGTTTGGATTTTTCCATTCTGCTTTACAAGTCTCTCTGTACCAAGATTTCAATTGCTGCTCACAATCGGAATGAACTTCCCAAAAATCTCTCAATATTTTTTTAGCAATTACTCTCAAATTTTTTTACAAATATATAGAATATTTCCCAAATTGGGAAATATTTCGTTTTTTAATTATTTCACCTTTTTATGTCGTTATGATAGAAACTTTTATGATTTTGGAGAAAATTTACAAAAAAAGAGGACATGAAATCCTCTTGTATTTCTCTCTCAAAACTTTACGATAACTCCATAGTGATAGCGGCATGTACTCGGTTCCGTTCAACCCGGGTTTCATTGCTTGTGCTGCGCACACAACGAAACACTAGCTGTTGGTGGCAGTTTATTTATTTACAATATTCGTTTATTCGTTCTTTAGCATATTCAGCACCGTTTTTAAGTGCCTTATTCCAATTTTCGCAAGCTTTGACTTTGTCTTTTAGATTTAGATATGTATTTCCTAAATTGAAATAAGCTTGTTGTATTTCTTCCGCTTCCAATTTATCCAATTTTAAAACTGATTCATAGTCACTAATTGCACCTTGATAATCTCCATTTTCGTCTTTAAGTCCGCCTCGATTTATTAAAGCACTTATAAATTTAGGTGCAATTTCAATTGCTTTATCGTAGTCTTTGAGTGCAGATTTCCATGTGTGAAGTTCATTTTTTACAATAGCTCTTGAATAATATGCGTTTGGGTCTTTAGGGTCAATTTGGATTGTTAATGTCCAATTAAATATCGCACCGCTTAAATCACCATTGTCGTAACACTTTAATCCTTTGTCAAAATAGTAATCTGATTTAGAAGTGTCAATTTCAGGAAATTTTTGGTCTTTCAGGTCAAATGGTCCACCATAAGCATCAAGTTTTGAGTCAAACTCGTAACCACGTTTATACATATCTAACCCCCAATAAAGTAAGTTGTCTGCTGTCAATGGAATTTCATTTGTCTCTCCATTTATTTCCCACAATTTTCCGTATTTTTTAACTTCTTGAACACTGTAAGGATAATGCGTCTTTATGAATTCTCCAAGTTTTTGTAAGTTCTCTTTTTTGTCAGAGATAAAAGTAAAGTCCATTTTCGTTAAGCAATTGTCTTTAAGTCCACTCTTAACCATATTATTAAAAACGTCTTCGGCAGAAACCATTTCTTTGCCAAATCCATCTACAAAGTTATCCCAAGTGAAAAATTTTTGATCCATTTTCTTTTGTCCGCAAGCAGTTAAAGTTGTTAGTAAAAGTAATATTGTCAATATGTTGTTTCTCATTCGTGGTGACGGTTTTTAAAATTGCCCATAACATTCTAGCACTACAGCGGGTTTGGGATTAAATTAAGCCCTATTTTCGGATTAGCCAAATCATCCCAAATACAAAAAACAACTTTTCATTAAACCTATTTGCTAAATCTATTGTAGTCGCAGTTATGAGATGTTTTTAAAAAATCTAATTAATTATCATTGTCTGAATTATGTTCGGGTCCTAATTCATTTGCTTTTATATAATCTTTAGACGAACCTTCATATTCTTTAATTTTGCTTTTTGCAAGACCTCTTTCCCTATAAAAATCAGATTCTTTAGGAAACAAATTAATTAATTTATCATAATCTTCAATTGCACCCACATAATCTTTTAAGTCATTTTTCACAATTGCTCTCATATAGATATATTTTAGATTATCGGGTATTAATTGAATTGCTTTATCAAAGTCTCTAATTGCATCTTTATAATATTTTAACTCATATTTTGAGTTCCCTCTTTCAAAATAATATTCTGCATTTTTAATATCTAATGATATTGCTTTATTATATTCAATTATTGCTTCTTTAAACTTGCCTGATGTTGCTTTTTCTTTTCCGCTTTGAAACGATGTAACACTTTCGGGTTGATTTGATTTTTTATAATATTGCCAAACTGAATCACCTAAGCCTAAAAAGAAAAGCCCAAATGCCAGAAGCATATAAGCAATAGTTAACCAATTTAGAACTCTATTTTTTTCTTCCATCGTTTAGGTTTTTTAATTTGAGTAATCTAGATAAATAGCTTAATAACTCGTATATATGTGTGATAAAATCACACAATATTTATATTCAAATATATAAATAAATCTTTATAAACAGCCAAACGAAACTATTCCTTCCTTACAAATTTCAAATCTATAAGTTCATGAAATCTCCCTACTTTCTCCTTTCGCCCGCGTGAGGGATGGAAGCGGTATCCTCGTAGCGCAGCGGAGAGATACAGCGCACAGCCCGACAGCGCCGTAGCTTGCGCAGGTGGTGGCGCGCCCAAAGAATTATCCAGATTCCGTTTTGATGGCAATACCTTAAAAAAGTATTAAATTATCCTAATTTTGGCAACTTCGCATAATAAAAAAAGTAATTTGGCGTATTGATTGATTACTTTTGAATACTTTATACATTATATATGGAGACTATAAAAATACTTTGGGTTGACGATGAAATTGACTATCTAAAACCACACATTTTATTCCTGGAAAAGAAAAATTATAGCGTTACGA
>CAILTC010000626.1 GCA_903837025.1 uncultured Bacteroidota bacterium
CAAAATCAATGACGGAATGAAAATTGACGTAGATATCAATCAATTGATCGAAAAAATCTACATTCATCCCAAATCCGAAAACTGGTATAAAAACCTCGTTATCGAATTAGTTTCGAAATTAGGATTTGATTTTACCATTGAAAAATCAGATTTGGAAAGTGATATTTTGATATAAGGATTAAAACCTCGCATTCAACTTCACATTAAAAACGCGTGTGGTCATATAATTAGGAATAGCGTATTGATTTTTGGTGTACACATCGCGAACCCAAGTATTGGTAATCGCATTTTGATTGTCGAAAAGATTAAAAATCTCCAATCCTATTGCCATTTCCTTGATGTTTTGAATCCAATTTCTGTGAGACTTGGTTTTTGAATCGATTAAAACTTTAGAAAAACCAACATCGGCGCGGCGGTAATCTTTCAAGCGGTTTTGGTACAAATACGGATCGGCATACGAAGGCGAACCTCCCGGTAATCCGGTGTTATAAACCAAATTCAGGTATAATTTTACACTAGGAATATTAGGCATATAATCTTGAAATAACAATCCAAATTTTAATAATTGATCGGTTGGTCTAGGAATATATCCATGATTATTGATATTCTCTTCGGTTTTAAGATAACCAAAACTAAACCAAGATTCGGTACCGGGAACAAATTCTCCATTCAATCTAAAATCAAATCCTTGCGCGAATGCTTTGGCGTCATTCATGGCTGCATAGCGAATTCGAACATTGTCTAAAGTATAAGGGTTTACGTCCGTAAGCAATTTATAATACAATTCCGAAACCATCTTGAAAGGACGATTCCACATTTTGAAACTATAATCATTACTCAAAACAATATGAATGGCTTGTTGCGCCTTTACATCTGGATTCACTACTCCATCGGCATCTCTCAACTCCCGGTAAGACGGTGGCTGATGATACAATCCTCCGGAAAGTCTAAAAAATAGATCCTTATTCCAATTGGGTTTTAAGCTAATTTGCACTCTCGGACTAAAAACAATTTGCGTTTTGCTCGCTAAATCAGCTCCGGAAACTTCCCAACTTTGAGATCGCACCCCTGCATTTAACCAAATTTCATTTTCTCCAATATATCCTTTTCGGCTCCATTGCGCATAAGCCGAAAGTCTATTGATGTCAACAAAATTAGTAGCTCTCACGTTTTGATACGGAACCAATGGCCCAGTATATGAAGCATAAGGCTGATCATTTTTTAACAAAATTTTAGGCGGATTGATGGAAAAACCAGCTGAATCTATTACTTCCCACTCTACAACTCGATCACGAATAGATTCGCGAGTAAATTTTGCTCCCCATTCTAGTTGATTTGTTCCCAAAGTATGAAAACCTTTCATTTCTGCATTTATAATTAACGCATCTAAATCATTACGAGCATGATTCAGTTGGGAACCAATTCCTCTTGAATAAGTCACATCTCCAAAAGTTTGTGAACCAATATTAGAATCGACTTCGCCTAAACGATATTGCGCAAAAATATCAAAATGCTCTTGTTCTTGAGTATGATAAGCCGAAGCGATAAACTTGTAGGTACTGTTTTCTGATGCAATATAGGTTGATTTTACGGCTCCAAAATAAGTGCCATATTTATCTTTTTCTTGACCTTCATAAAAAATCAATAATGCCATTGGTTTATCGATGGTTCCAAAATTGGTTTGGCGGGTCAAAGGTTGATAATTGTAATTATTCTGCGAAAAATTACCAAGAAAACTCCACTGCCATTTGGCGGAAGC
>CAILTC010000627.1 GCA_903837025.1 uncultured Bacteroidota bacterium
TTATACCGTTCTGCATTATTAGATTGAAATCGCATGTCATAACTACCATTAGTGTAATAATCGCCTAAGGCTGTTAAATCATAATGGTCACTTAATGCAAAATAATAACCTCCATTTTGAAGAGAAAAACCTCTTGTATTGGAGTCATTATAACTTGGTAAAATTACTCCCGAAATACTGGTTTCTTTTCCCATTGGAAAGAAAGCAAAAGGTAAGGCAATAGGGGTAGGCACATTAGCAATTACCATGTTAGTAAAGCCTGTAACTACTTTCTTGCCAGGAATAAATTTGACTTTGTTTGTTTGAAAATAATATTCAGGATTATCTACGTCTTTTGAAGTTGTAAATCGAGCTCCTTTTAAAAAATAAACCGAATCATTTTCTTTTTTTGTAATAGATGCTTTTACTTTAAATTCGCCTTGTTCTGTTCTTGAATTCCAAATCAAAGCCTTTTTTGTCTTAAAATTAAAACGAATAGAATCGGGTTCTATTACGTTTTGTCCTTGTTTGAAATTAGGATATTGGGTATAAACTCCAGCGGAATCTTTAATTCGGCCAGCATAAACTTCATTTTTTTGATAATCCATTACGATAACACCCGACTTTAATTCAACGTCTTGATAATAAAGTTCGGCTTTATCATATAAGGTAATGAGTTTTTTCTTTTGCTCAATTTTGACATATTTTTGGGCTCTGTATTTTACCTTGCCATCCAAAAAAGCTTTCAGTTTCACCGTATCTTTCTTTATGGTGTCTGTTTCTTTTTTGGCAATTGCTTTCGATTTATTGGCTGGATCAGCTATAATACCGGATGCTTCTTTTTGTTTTTTGGCGGGTGCGACTGTCGTTTTTTTCGATATATCTTGTGAATATAGTTTAGCAGATCCTAGTGTTAGGAAAATTGATAATAAAACGATATTAAATAAGTTTGTATTCAAAGGTTTTAATGCTATTTTTGTAAAAATTCGGCTCGTTTATTGATGGGTCAAACTTACATATAAATTTTTGTCAAAAATAATCAATTAATAAATTTAAAACCTTGAGTTTTTAAATATAATTAAAATAGTTTTATACCTATGTTTTATAAAAATAAAGTATTGTTTACTTTTTTCTTGTCGATAGTTTCTTTTGTTGCTTTTGGCCAAGCCAATGTTTTTAAGGTGATTTTGGATGCGGGTCATGGAGGTCATGATTCAGGAACAAAACATTATGGACATATCGAAAAAAATATTGCACTTGCAATAACATTAAAAGTGGGAAAAATTTTAGAACAAAATCCTGCAATTAAGGTTATTTATACCAGAAAAACGGATGTTTTCGTAACATTAAAAGATAGAGCAAACATTGCAAATAAAGCAAAAGCCGATTTATTTGTTTGTATTCATTGCAATTCCAATAATAACACTGCTGCTGCTGGTACCGAAATTTATGTTATGGGAATGACCAGAGCCAATATGAATTTTGAGGTTTCTAAAGCAGAAAACTCGGTAATCTTTTTAGAAGATAATTACAAACAAACTTATAAGGGATTTGATCCAAACAACCCAGAAACCTTGATTGGTTTAAAATTAATACAAGACCATAA
>CAILTC010000628.1 GCA_903837025.1 uncultured Bacteroidota bacterium
AAAAAAGGAAGCAAAATTTCTGTAGTATATTCTAAATTAGATCAAAAATATCAGGTAATTAGCACTAATAATTTAAACTATGCAAATGATAAAAATATTCAAATATATAACACTATTTACGACATGATAAGAGGAAAAATAGCTGGTGTATCTGTTTCAAATACAAACCAAATACTAATAAGAGGTGTTAATTCTGTAAATTCAGGTTTAGATCCTTTGTTAGTTGTAGACGGGGGAATTGTTACAACACTTGATTATATTAATCCAAAGGATGTGAAAAAAATAAGTGTATTAAAAGGGGCTGATGCTGCTATTTATGGTTCTCAAGGTGCCAATGGAGTTATTATAGTAACAACAAAATAACGGCACAATTCTTAAGATGGTGTCAACAAAAAGCCAGTCTAAAATAGACTGGCTTTTCTATACAATGACTGTTAAAATCTTAACCTCAACTAAGAGTGATTTTAAATTTTATTTCAATTCGAAAACAACCGCTTCATACGGTCTAAGTTCCGCACTTTTTGATGCCGTCGCATAGTTGTTGATCAAAGTTTTTGCCTTTTTCAAATTCAATCCAGTAGTAACAGCAGCCTTTTTTGAAGTAAAGTTCAATAAAACTAACAGTTTTTTGCCTTCAAATTCTCTTGTGTAAGCGTAAACATTTGGATTTTTTTGATCTAAAAGTGTATATTTTCCGTAAACCAAAGCAAGATTTGATTTTCTTAATTGAGTCATTTTTCTAAAATAATTCAAATTCGAATTCGGGTCTTTTTCTTGTGCTTCTGCATTCAAAAAAGTATGATTATCATTTACTTTCAACCAAGGTTCTCCAGATGAAAATCCTCCGTTTTTAGACGCATCCCATTGAAAAGGGGTTCTTCCATTATCTCTAGCACCACCCACTTTTTGGTTTTGAATAAATTCATTCAAATCGCCTCTAGCAATTTTTACTTTTTCATATTCGGCAAGCGTTTCAATGTCACGATAATCTTCTATTCTATTGAATTTTGCATTAATCATTCCTATTTCATCCCCATTATAATAATACGGAGTACCGCCCATGCTCAACAAAAAGGTTGTCAACATTTTTGAAGATAACACTCTGAATTCCGGCGCATCATTCCCCCAACGAGAAGTCATTCTTGGTTGGTCGTGATTCCCTAAATAGATGGTTCCCCAACCTTTTTTGGCATACTCATTATCCCAATCAGAATAGATTTTTTTGAAATCTAGCAATGAATAAGTACCCATTTTTTTGAAATAACCCGGAACATAACCCAAGTTGGTTCCTTCAAAATGATAACCCATATCTAGTTCTTTTCTGTCGGCATCTACAAAATCATGAGCCGATTTCAATGTCATTCCAGCGCCTTCTGCCAGTGCCATACAATCATACTTACTCAAAACTTCCTGGTTCATTTCTTTTAAATAATCATGCAAATGAGGACCACTAGCCATAAAAATATCCCATCTTCCTTGGTAATTTTTATCTAATTCTTCTTGAGTAATTACAGGAAAAGTGGTGTCTTTGGCGATAAACGGAATCACATCCATACGGAAACCATCAATTCCTTTTTTGAACCACCAATTCATCATAGAGAAAATTTCTTGACGCAATTTTGGGTTTTCCCAATTCAAATCGGGTTGCTTGTAACTGAAATAATGTAAGTAGTAAGAATCCGTTTGTTTATCATATCTCCAACCACTTCCATCGGCTTCAAAAGCACCTGGACGGAAAGCTGGTTTTCCTTTTTCGGCTGGCCACCAGTGGTAATAATCTCTATAAGGATTGTCTCTTGATTTTCTACTTTCCTGAAACCATTTGTGCTCATCGGAGCTGTGGTTGACAACTAAATCCATTACCAATTTTAGTCCTCTTTCGTGCATTCCTTTTAGCAATGCATCAAAATCTTCCATGGTTCCAAACTCTTTCATAATCGATTGATAATCCGAAATATCATATCCGTTATCTGCATTTGGAGAACCATAAATAGGGTTTAACCAAACCACATCTACTCCTAAACTTTTGATATAATCCAGCTTAGAAATGATTCCTTTTAAATCCC
>CAILTC010000629.1 GCA_903837025.1 uncultured Bacteroidota bacterium
AACCTTGAGGAAATAAATGAAGTTGTAAAATATTATAAGAAAAATAAGCTCACTTCAGATTTTCCTTCAGTTGAAGATATAAAAATGTTACTTATCGAAACTCCAGAAATGGATAAAGCTAAAGCTAATAAGATATTTTCGAATATTATGATAAGTGCAAAAGAGATAGAAAAAGAGGAAATTATTACCAAGAATAATCCTTTTAGGAAATACATTGCAATTGCAGCATCATTACTTGTATTATTGACCATTGGATTATCTTATCAGCATGGTTTTTTTAATCAGAAAAATGCTCCGGTGATTAACACTAATGAAATCACTTTGCAATTAGAAAATGGTGATGTTCAGGTTATTTCATCGAGTAAGAAATCAAAAATTGCTGACTCTAAAGGAAATGTCATAGGAAACCAAAACGGAAATAAAATTGTTTATGATACTGAAACTAAAATAGAAAATCTAGTTTATAATACTATCAAAATTCCTTATGGAAAGCGGTTTGAATTGCAATTATCTGACGGAACAATTGTGCATCTTAATTCAGGCACTACCCTTAAATATCCTGTAAAATTTATAGCTGATGAAAATAGACAAGTTTTTTTAGAAGGAGAAGCCTTTTTTGATGTTACAAAAGATAAAAAACATCCTTTTGTTGTTAATGCAAATAATTTGAATGTTCGTGTATTAGGTACTCATTTTAATGTTTCAAACTATGCCGAAGACAAAACTACCGATGTGGTTTTGGTAGAAGGATCGGTTGGTTTATATACTGCAAATGAAAAATTTGATGCAGGAAAAAACACTATTCTTAAACCTGGATTTAAAGGTAGTTTTTCTAAGAATGACAATCATATCGACACAAGAGCTGTTATTACAGACGGGTATACTTCATGGATTAATGGTGGCTTGAATTTTAGAGAAATGTCTTTTAAAGATATTGCCAAAAAATTAGAAAGACATTACAATGTTACCATCGTAAACCAAAATAATAAGTTTTCTGACGAAAAATTTAATGCCAGTTTTGGTGATGAACCTATTACAAAAGTGTTGAGTTACTTTAATGATATTCACGGAATCAACTACACCATAAAAAATAATCAAGTACTAATTAAATAACCATTAAAACCAAATGAAAAATGAAATATTGAAGATTAAAGCATAAAAAAATCGGAAAGAGCTACGAACAATTTCCGATTGGATAAAAATCGATTGAACCTAACAAATAAATACAATCAATTCACAAAATTATGAAAAAAAAACCAAAGAATAATGGAATGTATTTTCCGTTGTTCCAAAATGACCTAAAATTGAAACTAACCACTTTATTCCTTTTGGTCGCCATGTTTAATATTAGAGCAAATACTTATGCCCAAAAGACAAAAGTAGACTTAGAATTAAACAATATAACCGTAGAAAGGGTTATTGCGACGATCGAACAAAAAACAGATTTCCGATTTATTTATAAAATAAATGATATCGATTTAGATCGTGTACTTTCTATTCATGTAAAAAATGAAAATATAGATGTTGTCTTAAACAAGTTATTTAAAGGCACTACAACAGACTTTAAAGTCAGAGATACTCAAATAATTTTAAAAAAACCGCTTGAAGTAAAAAAGGAAAGCATTATTATAAAACAAATTATTAAAGGCAAGGTAACCGATGAAAACGGGTTACCGCTACCAGGAGCGTCTGTTATAGAGAAATCTACCAATAAAGCAGTTAGTACAGATGGTGATGGAAACTTCGAAATAGCTGTCGAAAACGCAGATGCTTTACTTACTATAAGTTTTGTTGGGTACAAAGAAAAAACAGTTTTGGCAAGTCAAAAAAATCTTATAATTAAACTATCTCCCGATACAGCCGACTTAAAAGAAGTAGTTGTAGTTGGTTACGGAACTTCTAGAAGAAAAGATGTAACAGGGGCAGTTTCTTCAATAGCTGCAAAAGATATGAATCAAGGAGCAGTTGTGAATCCATTACAATTAATTTCTGGTAAAATGGCTGGTGTAAATATTACCCAAACAGGAAGTGAACCAGGGACAGCTCCTAGCATAAGAATTCGTGGGATATCTTCATTAATTGGAGGAAACGATCCTTTAGTAGTTGTTGATGGAATTCAAGGAAATATGGATTTATTGAATCAAATTCCTCCTAGTGAAATAGCGTCAATAGATATTTTAAAAGATGCTTCAGCAACGGCTATTTATGGTTCAAGAGGTGCGCCAGGTGTAATTATTGTTAGTACCAAGAAAAATAAGGCAGGAAAAACATCTGTAGAATATACCGAATCTACTTCTATGGATTATATTCCAAAAAAGTTAAGTATGTTGAATGCTGATCAATGGTGGGCACAAGCCCAATTAGTTGGAGTACCAGCTTCTGCTAATCATGGATCAGATACTGATTGGTATGGTATTCTTACTAAAAGAGGGGCGACGCAAACGCATACTTTATCTTTTGGCGGAGGAACAGATAAATTTAGTTACAGAGCTTCAATAAGTGCTATTTTGCAAGATGGTGTTGTTATTAATTCTAATAATCAAAAATATATTGGAAGAATTCAAGCTACTCAATCTGCTATTGATGATAAACTAAAACTGACTTTCAATCTTAATAGCGGAATCACAAATTCTACAAACAGCATAGGCAGTATAGGAAGAGCGGCATTTACATCTAATTTAATCTCAAATGCTTATGTAATGCGACCAACAGACCCCGTTTATAATGCGAATGGAACTTATTATACCGACCCAAATGTTTTCCAATATCTAAATCCGTACGCTGCAGCTCAAACGGTTAAAAATGAAGGTCAGTATGATAATTTATTCGGAAGTCTTAAAGCCGATTTGGATTTATACAAAGGCTTAACTGCAGGGTGGTTTGGAAGTTGGAGAAAAACAAATAATTTAAATGGGTATTATCTACCATCTGAATCAACGAATGCAGCTGCAATCGATCAAAAAGGGATTGCCAATATAAACAATAATAAACAAAATGAAAGATTAATGAATATAAGTCTTTCGTATAAAAAAATATTTGGAAAACACAGCATCAATGCATTGGCTTTGTATGAATGGCAAAATCAAACTTATCAAGGGAATTATGCTCAAGCCAGAGGTTTTATAAATGATATTGCAACTTATAACGCCTTGCAATTGGGTGATTTGTCTAAAGTGCAGCCTGGAGATATGTCATCTTATAAAAATGATCGAACTCTAGTTTCTTACTTAGGACGTATTAATTATTCCTTTTTAGACCGCTATTTATTTACTGCCAGTATGAGACGAGATGGTTCATCGGTATTTGGAGCGAATCACAAATGGGGCGAATTTCCATCGGCTTCTATAGCTTGGCAAATAGATAAAGAGCCTTTTATGGCAAACCAAAAGATATTCAATGATTTGAAATTACGCGGAGGATATGGTATTACAGGTAATCAGCAAGGATTGTCTCCTCAAAATTCGATTTCATTAGTTGGAGGTTCAGGGGTTACTTATTTTGGTGGTTCACAAATCACTAATTTTAATGTGACTCAAAATGCCAATCCAGATTTGCGTTGGGAAACAAAAAAACAAACCAATATCGGATTAGATTTTGCAAGTTTAAACAGTAGATTAAGAGGAAGCGTAGATGTTTATACAGCAACTACTTCTAATTTATTATTTGGTTATACTGTTCCTCAACCTCCTTATCCTTATAATAGTATTATGGCTAATGTGGGAAGTATTTTAAACAAAGGACTTGAGGTTTCATTGGGTTATGATTTGATAAAATCCGAAAATACAACTCTTACACTTGCAGGAAATGTGTCTTTTTTGAGAAATAAAGTTTTAAGCTTAAGTGGTAGCCTTAACGGAGTTCCATTAAACACGGATTATGTTTCTTGGGGCCCAAGTTCTTATTTGATAGTAGGACAACCTATTGGCACATTTAACATCTTGCATCATACTGGAAAAAATAATGCAAATGCTGAAACAGTACTTGATGTTGATGGAAATGGTGTTATCGACCAAGGAAATACAAGCCCTGACCGTATGCTAAGAGGTTCCGCTTTGCCAACCTACACAGTTGCTTTTAATCCAACTTTTCAATATAAAAATTTAGATATTTCTATGTTATGGAGAGGGTCAGGAGGAAACAAAATTTACAATGGTTTACGATCTAGTTTGAGTTATTTAGAGAATATTGGTAAATCAAATGTTTTAGAAAGTGCCGTTCCTTTAGGATTGTTTACTTCTCAATATGGTTCTGATTTATGGCTTGAAGATGGTTCTTTTATAAGACTAGAAAACGTTACTGCTGGCTATAATATTCATTTTAAGACTATTAAATATATTGAATCACTACGTCTTTCTATTACAGGAAGTAACCTACTATTGATTACTCATTATTCCGGAATTGATCCCGAATTGAATATGAGTGGTAGTAATGGATTTGGTGGTGATAATGGAATCTATCCACGTACCCGAAGTTTTGCCTTAGGTTTGAATGTGAAATTTAAATAGTAAAAGAAAAATGAAAATCAAAAATATATTTATAATAGGAAGCCTAAGTTTCCTATTACTAGTTGGTTGTACCAATATCGATGAGCATGTATATGATAAATATCCAGCCAATAATTTTTATGGCTCTGCACAAGGTGCCGATGTTGCACTTGCAAGTGTATATGCTCAAGTAGGAGGAAATTGGAACGGAGTAGGATATGCAGGAGCTGATAGAGGTTGGTATGATTTGAATAGCTTTAGTTCAGATGAACAAGTTATTCCACATAGAACTACTGGAGATTGGGAATTAGATTTTGCCCGTTTATACAAACATGAATGGTTACCAACAGATACTTTTCTTAATAATACTTGGAGTTGGTTATATAAATCCATTTTCAATGCCAATTTAGCGGTAAATCAATTGGAATTATCAAAAGCAGATTCTTCAAAAATTGCAGAAGCAAAAGTATTGAGAGCCTTTTTCTACTACTTATTGATTGATGATTTTGGGGACGTTCCTTTTTATACAGACAATAATATTGATGTAAATAAAATTCCACAATCAAGTCGCAAAGATGTTTATGCTTTTGTTGTAAAGGAATTAACTGAAAATATTGATTTACTTTCTGAATCTAAAGGAGGTACCTATTATGGGCGATTTAATAAATGGGCTGGCTATACTTTATTAGCTAAAGTTTATTTAAACGCCGGTGTTTACACAGGTACAACTAAATGGCAAGAATGTTTAGATGCTTGCAATAAAGTGAACCAAGGAGGATACACACTTCATCCAGGTGGAGCAAGTACTTCAAGTCCGTTAGGATATAAATATTTTGAATTATTTGGCGATAAACTCCCGGATGACGAAACCATTTTAGCCATATTTACAACTGCCGAAGTTGTTTCTCGAAATATATTAAGCGTTAGAAGTTTATATGGTTCACAAGCAACAACTTTATTTGGTTATAGCGGATGGAATGGGACCATTGTTCCAAAAGATTTTTTCATGAAATTTAGTGATACTGACATTCGAAAAAAACAATTTCTTTATGGAGATCAAGGTGGTGGGGTTAATTATACAGTTGATGTTGCTTCATTAGACAATCCAGGAGCGGCACCTCAAGCCGGTGTTAGAGATGTGAAATTTTATCCGGTTAGTCCTATGTCGGGCAGTGGTGCATCTAATGATTTTCCAATTTACAGATATGCCGATGTACTATTAATGATAGCAGAATGTAACGTAAGACTTGGTAATGCATCAGCAGCAAAACCATTTGTAGATCAAATCCGACAACGTGCAGGTCTTGGTATTTTAGCATCAAATCCTTCACTTGACGATATTTATAACGAAAGAGGATTTGAATTAAGTTGGGAAGGACATCGAAGACAAGATATGATTCGTTTTGATAAATTTTTGTTAGCAAATGACTTCAGAGGAGTTTCAGCAGATTATAGAAAGTTGTTTCCAATACCAACTGCAGCCTTAGATGCAAACAAGGGATTAAAACAAAATTCAGGTTATTAATTTTAGAACTATTATGAAAAAATATATAAATAAGTTAATCGTAGTTTGTGCTTTACTTTTTCTAAGTGCATCCTGTCAGAATGATGCTTTACTCACCACTTTAAAAACAGTGAGTTTTTCTGGTGCACCTCAGGCTTCTTCTAGTGCAATCATTCTCTCTCCAAGTAATACAAATCAAGCTGTAGTAACTATATCATGGCCAGCAGTAGCTTATCCTGTAAAAGCTCCAGTTACTTATGCTTTGCAATTTGATGTTCTTTCTGATATAGTTGGAAGCACAGCATGGTCAAAATCGGTAAGAATTGAAGTTGGTGAGGATGTTTTGAGTCGATCTTTACTTGGTGCTGATCTTAATAAAATAGCCATTCAATTGGGACTTCCATTAGATGTAGTTGGTAAAATAGCTGTTCGTGTTGAATCAAATTTAGATCGCACAAGCTATTCGGATCCGATCACTTTATCAGTAACACCTTTTTCAAAAACTGTTGTTTACACGGCACTATATATGCCAGGAGGTTATCAGGGAGTTCCTGATGTTACAACAGCTGCACAATTAGATCCTATTTCTAAGGGTATTTACCAATGTTATGTTACCTTCCCAGCCTCTGAAGGTTTAGGATATAAATTGACAACTCAAAGAAATATGAATCAATTTTTTGGAGCAGGTATCAATGGAATTGTAGTTGATGGTAGTGCTAGCAACTTTGTTGTTCCAGCTGCTGGATCCTATCAAATAACGGTGGATCTAAATACTTCAAGTATTATAGCTCTTCCTTATTCATGGGGAATAGTTGGTGATGCAACACCAGGAGGGTGGAACTCTAGTTCACCTATGACTTATAACTACCAACAAAATACATGGACATGGACAGGGGCTTTACTTGCAAAAGCATTAAAGTTTAGACTTAATGATAATTGGAACGTAAATTATGGACCTCAAAGCCAAACAGATGGGATTATGTATCATGATATTCCTGCAGCGCCACAGCCAGGAGCCTATAATGTGCCTGCTGATGGGAATTATATCGTAACGTTTAAAATAAATGATATTGACCCAGTAAAAAATGGTTACCCAATATCAGCAACATATACCGTAACAAAAATCTAATTTAATAAGGTAGACAATATAAAAATGGTTTAAAATGTATTCCTCTTTATGAATAAGAAAGAGGGTACAACCATTAAAAAATCACTTATTATAAAAATAAAAAAAATGAAATATTATATCAACATATTTTTTGCATTTCTTTTCTCTTTGGGATTAGTTTCGTGCAACGCATCGGATAGTGTGTCAAAACCTGTTCCAGCTTACCCACAATATGGAACGCGATTTGATAAAATGCCTAAAAAAGAAAATGCGGTAATTTATCAAGTTAATATTCGTGCTTTTAGTGCGGCTGGAACCTTAAAAGGAGTTCAGGATAAACTTACCTATATTCAGGAACTTGGCGTAAATGTTATATATCTAATGCCTATTTATCCTGTTGGGGTTTTAAAATCGGCTGGCGGATTAGGTTCACCGTATGCTGTCAAGGACTATAAAGCAGTAAATTCAGAATTTGGTACTCTAGCAGATTTACAAGTTTTGGTTGAAGAAGCCCATAAAAAGAACATGGCAGTAATTTTGGATTGGGTTGCTAATCATACTTCATGGGATAATGCATGGATTACCGATCATCCCGATTGGTATCAAAAAGGGAGTGACGGTAAAATTATATCTCCGCCTAGCTTTAATGATGTTGCTCAATTGGATTTTTCGAACACAGAAATGCGTAAAGCGATGATTGATGCTATGTCCTATTGGATTTATACCGCGAACGTTGATGGTTTTAGATGTGATTATGCGGATAATGTTCCACCAAATTTTTGGTCAGATGCAATAACTCAACTTAGAAGTTTTAAACAAACCAATTTATTGTTTCTAGCTGAAGGAAAGAATGTTGCTAATTTTAACGCAGGTTTTGATTATACTTTTGGCTTTAATTTTTACGGTGCATTAAAAGATGTTTTTAGCAAAAGCCTCTCTGCAACTAGTTTACAAGATGCCAACGCATTAGAATATGCTAATAATTATAACGATTCACAACGAATTGTAAGATACATTACCAATCATGATGTAAACCTTTCTGACGGTACGCCTCTAGAATTGTTTAACGGAAAGAAAGGATCTATGGCTGCATTTGTTGTTGCTGCGTATATGAAATCAGTACCAATGATTTATAACGGACAAGAACAAGGTTACGCAACTAGAATTCCATTTTTTACGCATACACCAATTAATTGGAGTACTGGCGATTTAGATATGTTAGCCGAATACAAGAAAATTATCGCTTTCAGAAACGCTAGTATTGCTTTAAAAACGGGTACTTACAAAGGATTTAGTAGTGATGCCATAAGTGCCTTTACTATGGAAACAGATACTGAAAAAGTCCTTGTCCTTGTCAATCTAACAAATACAGCTACTAAATATATAGTTCCAGCTCCTTTAAAATCGATAGCTTGGAAAGATGGATTTAGCAGTGCTGATTCTCCATTATCTGCCGAGGTTAGTTTACAACCCTATCAATATTTGATTCTAAAAAATTAACTAAAACTAAATTAGGTCACTAACCAGTGGCCTAAAATACCAATTCATTTATTGCCGCTAAGGTACAAAGAGCATAGATTTAATAAATACAACTTTCTGTTTTAAGAAATTGAATTGTTTTTAAATCTTACCTACTTCGAACCTTTGTGTCTTTGTACCGTTGCGGTAATTTATTAATTAAAAACTTAAAAAAAACATGAATTTTAAACCCAAGAAAACATTCGTTTCATTTTGTATTGGTAAAAATTGGATAGGCTTACTTTTTGTTTGTTTCACTGCTTTATTTGCACATGCTCAGCTAATTACTTCACCGAATAAAAATCTTTCATTACAATTTGAATTGAAAGAAAATGGAGTTCCTTCTTACCAATTAAGCTTTAAAGGCAAGGCTGTTATCAAACCAAGTGCTTTAGGATTAGAAATGGCTGATGTTCCTTCGTTTATGGATGGTTTTTCTATCACAAATACAGCACAAAATTCTGTTGATACTTCATGGAATCCAGTTATGGGTGAGGAAAAAACAATCCGAAATAATTATAACGAGCTAGTGGTCACTTTGACACAAGCCAAAAATAACAATCGATACATTCGAATACGGTTTCGTTTATTCAACGATGGATTAGGCTTTCGATATGAATTTCCAAAACAAAATGAGTTGAATTATTTTGTAATTAAAGAAGAGCATACCGAATTTCAACTAGCCGGAGATCATAAAATTTTCTGGATTCCAGGAGATTACGATACCAATGAATACGCTTATACCACATCGAAGATTTCTGAAATTCCTGCTTTAATAAATAAAGCAACAGTGAATATGTATGCACAAAGTCCAATTAAAAATTTGGCAATACAAACTCCATCAATGATGAAATCTGAGGACGGATTATATATTAATATTCATGAAGCAGCATTAATTAATTATCCTGCCATGTCATTGAATGTTGATGCGAAAACCTTCAAAATGAGTTCACACCTTACCCCTGATGCGGTTGGTAACAATGGTTATATGCAAACCGATGCTCAAACACCATGGCGAACGATCGTTGTAAGT
>CAILTC010000630.1 GCA_903837025.1 uncultured Bacteroidota bacterium
CGAAAATGCATTTTTAACTCGATCTAAAATAGTAGCATGCTTAAAAGCTCCAATATTTATATGAACAGATTCGATTCCTCTTTTTTGTAAGGCAGTACAAATATGTTTGTCATAATTCCAATAATCAAAACTAATTACAACTATTTTTTTGATTGACATTTTTTTACTGTTTTACAGAATTGTACAATAAGTACTTTGAAGATTAAAGCTAAGTGGTATTAATGTACGAAGACAAATGAACCCTTTTAATAAATAATTATTTTTTCAATTTAATCCATAAAGCACGGAGTTGTGCAAATCTGTACGAAATATTTTTTGATAACACCAAAGGCTCATTGCTATATGTTTCTCCTAAACGTAAAATGTTTTTATAAAGAAAACTCGAAGGAATTCCCCATTTTAGGGCAAAGGTTAATCTTCCGTTGTTTCGAACGACTCTTTCGGTGCTTTTAGATTGAAAATGATAGACCCTACTTTTGCCTATGCCTTTGAAATTTCTAACACCAGCTTTCCAAAGTTTCATGCTAAAATCGGGATCAGAGCCAAAACCAGGGGAATATTCTTCGCTGTAACCACCTACTTTTTTCCAAAGTTTTTTATGAACAACAGATGGAGGCCAAGATGCGCCATACCAATCCTCTTTTTGTGCGGTTTTTTCAAAGGAAAGCAATTGATTCTCTTCGAATGTTTCAGCGGTTAATCCAAAATTAAAAGGGGCAATGACGCATTTGTTTTTCGAAGAAGTGGGTTCGATCATTGTTGCCGAGAAATAGAAAAATTCATCTTTCTGTTTCTCAATTGCTTCAATCAAATAACTATCCCAATTAGGACAAGCATACATGTCATCATTCATGTAAAGTATATAATGGGTTGTGGCTAGTTTTGCCATTGCATTCATGGCGTAGCAAACCCCAACATTTTCAAGGCTGCTTGTATAGTCAAATTTATTTTCTTTAACCCAATCTAATGTGCCATCATTTCCTTGATTGACATGTATAATTATTTGGTGCTTATTGGCTGAATTTTTACGAATACTATTTACACAGACTTTTAATAGTTCTAAATTATTCCAAGAAGGAATTAAAATTGAAAATTTAGCTTCAAGAACAGCTTCTCCCTTGTGGGAAAAAATAGGTTTGTTAAAGTCCATTTTTTTGTTTTAATAATTATTTAAGTAACGAATACGTTTCTATCACATGTTTTGCAATAACGTCATCATTAAATCGTTGTGCGAATTCATAACCTTTTTCTGAAATTTCTTCTCTTAGGTTTTCATCATTCAGCAATTTTTCTATAGCTTCTTGCATTTGTTCTACGCTTGCTGGATCTATATAAATCGAATTCGGACCACCAGCTTCGGGAAAAACCCCATCCCGAGTTGTTATTACTGGTGTTTTAGAATAAAGCGCTTCGATAATAGGTATTCCAAATCCTTCGTAAAGAGACGGATATACAAATACTTCAGCAAGTTGATAAACAATTGCCAGTTCATTGATGTCTAATCCTTTTATAAATAACACTTTATGGTCTAGATTATTTTCCTTGATATAGTTTTTTACTTCATGGGTATAGGCCGTTTCATTGCCAACAATTACCAAAGTAGTATTTATGTTTTTTATGGCTTTGACAGCCAAAAGGATATTTTTTCTAGTTTCAATAGTACCAACATTTAGAATAAATGTTGAAGGTAAATGATATTTCAATAGCACCTCTTTTTTTTCTTCGGCAGAAAAAGTTTGTTTAAACGCGGCATGGCAACCTTGATAAACCACTTTAATTTTTGATGCATCGATTTTTAGAAATTCAACAATATCATTTTTTGTTTGTTCGCTAATAGCAATAATTATATCAGCTTCTTGCGCTGCTTTTTTAAACTTATAAAAATGGATATGTCGATCAAAAAAGGAGTATAAGTGAGGAAATCGCACAAAAATTAAATCATGAATTGTAACAACGCTTTTAATATTTTTGGCTCGTAAACCCCGAGGAATTTCACCCGAAAGTCCGTGAAAAATTTCGATTTTGTCCTTTTTTAAATCTCCAATAATTCCTTTTTGTCTCCATAAATTATAAAATTTAGTATAAAAAGCGGAAGAAGGTCTTTTTTCGAAAACATTCGTAGTATTGGCTTCAAATAAATTTTGTTTGGCTGGCTTTGGATTGTATAAAAAATATTTATTTTCTGGATAATACTGACTCATTAAGCGAACCAAATCACGACTGTAATTGCCAAGACCTGTTTTGTTATGAAAAACTCTTTTTGCTTCGAAGCCTATATTCATACTTATTTACAATTTAGATTCAAAAAACTGATTAATCGATCTTCAAAAAAGGAAGGTTTTAATTTTTTGTATAAAGCATCAATGGTTTGATTGGGCTCTAAATTCGGTTCATAATCATCTAAATGTACCGAAATATTGGTAGTTTCATTTTCGAAAAAGTTCCAAGAAGCTTTCGGGATTTCGGGAGAAAAAATATTGAAATTAGGAATATCCATGGCTTTAGCCATATTGGTTGCGCCGCCTTCATTACCAATTAAGGCCTTACAAAGGTAGGTTATTGCTAAGAATTCTCTCAGGTTTTCGGTGTAAAAATCAATTTTTATTTTTTGTTGCGTTTCAGTATTACAAAGAGCATACAATTTTAAAGCGTCTTGTTTCTGAAAAGGAATATAATTAAAGAGGAGTTGAATGTCACGATCTTTGGCAATTGTGTTCAAAACGGCGGCCATATATTCTAGCGGATAGGATTTAAAATGCTCGCTCCCTATGGCACTAATCATTATAATGGGGGTTTCAAGAGAAATGCCTGCCTTTGTCAAAACGCCTTTTGCATTTTCCACTTCTAAATTAGTCAAAAATATTTTCGGTGCTATTAATTCAAAATCAATACCTAAAGGTTCTAGTAACATCATTCGATGCTCAAGGGCTGTCGAAGTGTCGTGATACGATTTTGATCTTCTTTCGAAAGTGTGTTTGATAAATAATTTTGAATACGGTTTTTCGTAAGTAATCGTTTCTTTGGCACAAGTAAATAAGCTTATAATCATGCTTTTTGGGGTGCCATAAGCATCTATTACAACATCATATTTCTCTCTTTTTATTTGCAATAAAAATTTAAAAAAATTAGATAATTTCTTATTGGCATAATAGTCAAAAATTACGAGTTTATCTATAAAAGGGTTGTTTTTAACTACAGCAATTGTATTTAAATTAACCAGATAATGCAATTCAGAATCAGGAAATTTCTTTCTAAGCGCTTCAAGAATAATACTACTTATGAGTACATCGCCAATTTTTTTCTTCTGGATTACAAGTATTTTCATTTTTATTTTTTTTATCCGATATTCTCAACTAACAACGTCTCTTTTTATATTCTTTTTTAGGGGTTAAAATAAAGTATTAGATAACATTTCAAAAAGAAAAAACTACTTTTTAGATGGTATATTTGTTTAAAGGTTTAATGATGAAAAAATAAAAATGCAAATTTAAATTAAAGTAGCAAAAAATGGTTACTTTTTTTGATCTAAAGAATATTGATTTGTCGTTGTTAAGAGTTGGGTTTTATAGCGAAACGATTGTTCAATATTTCTTATTTTGGAAGTGTTTTAATTCGTTTTTTATAAATGTCCGATAAA